>JAKEEL010000148.1 GCA_022616595.1 Methylococcaceae bacterium | reverse complement strand
GGTGAAGGCATCCTCGATGGCCCGGGATAGATTTTCGGTCCCATAGATCTCGCTCAAGACGAGGATCTTGCGGATATGGTGGCGCGGGTTCAGGCGCCGCTGCTGCAGCTCCTGGTAATAGCGCTCGGCGGTTGGCGACCAAAGGAGGAAGCGCCGGAGCAAGATCTGTTCGCGGGCTTTACGCCGTTGTGCCAGCAATTCACGGGGGTGGTCGGGGTTTTCAAAGTCCTGGTGGCGATCGTAACTGCGCACATGCCGGGCGATCAGTTTGTTCTGATGATAGATGACGAGGTGGTCGGGGTAGGCTTTCAAGGTCAAGCGGGTACTGGCATATTCCGAGGGTACCGAATAACGATTGGTGTCGAGGGTGACCCGGGCGCACTCGCCGGGCTCAAAGGATGGGGTCAAAAAAGCGGGCTTGCGTACCGGGCGTACCTTGCGCACATAATCCTTGAGAATGGAGAAGCCGCCGGTATGGGCTTCTTCGCGGAGACGTTGAAAGACTTGAGTCGCGCTATAGGGAGGCAGCTTTCCAGAAGCCGCACCACATGTGACTTGAAGGGATCCAGTTTGCTGGAGCGGGGCGATCCAGCGCGCGGGCGATAGTTTTTGGCCTGAACCCACTTTCCGACCGTTTTCGGATCCAGCCCCGGTTCACGCGCGATCTGGGTCACGGTCAAGCTCCGGTGCTGGTGATAATCCTGGATTTTGCAGAATGTCTCATAGGAGATTGCCTCCCGGCCTCCCAAGGGCTCGGCGGAGGATCTCGCCGATGGCAATTGGGCCGGCTGTGCGGTGCGCAAGAGGCGGTTGACCAGGAATCAAAGGAAGTCTGTCCAGCGCCAATACCTGATAAACAGGTTTCTCAAAAGCGATCAAGCCGAGGTCTTGGAGTTTCTTGCGAGCGCGGGCGAGTTGGCCTATATCCAACGACAAATAACGCACGATTGATGGATTTGAGTAATAGCTCAATCCCCGGGCTGGTCCCGGCACGCAAGAGAAGCAATTGAATAGTCCTCGTTAAAAGAACTCTCGTCGTTTAAGGATTCTCGCCGCGGTCGATAGGGTTTCTTTCTTCGCCGATCTCCGGGCTCGTGAAATCCGCATCTCGATATGCTGGACTATACAACAGCTCCTGGATAAATGGAGAGATTGCCTCCAAGTGGATTCCTTGCCTGGACAGTCGCTGGAGTAGGTCGATTCCGGTGGCGTCGGCAAACTGCACGCCGCACAGGTTCAGGCGCACCTGCTCGACGGGGAATCCTGTCCTTGTGACCGCGGATTCGAGCTCGGCGACCCAGGGGCCGAGCAGGCGGCCTTCCACGACCAGGGTGATTATTCCGGCGCTTGATGGAGTGGGGGATATTCTGAGCACTTAACAGCTCCCGAATCGTTTTCAGAGTATCCAAAGCCAAGCGATCCGCGTGCCAGACTTTGAGCGATCGTCTTTTTTTGATGGAACTGTCCGATTTATAGGGCTTTTATTGGACGAGATCAATCCGATGGCCGATCGTTCAGAGAATCCGCGGGTTGCATGACCGCGAATTATGGCGGAAACCATCATTACTGGCGGCGCTCGCCTCTGATTCCGAGCTTTTTGATCCGGTAGCGCAGGGTGCTCGGATTTAGATCGAGGATTCGCGCGGCGCCGTTGGGGCCTTCGATGATCCAACGGGTCTTCTCCAATATGGTCAGAATATGCTGGCGTTCGACCTCTTCCAAAGTCGAATTTCCCGCACCTGAAGAAATCGCCGGCGCAGGGACGGAGGAGCCCGTGCCGGGCAGCATTTCCGGGTCGATTTCGATGATCGGTTGATCGGCCAGGATAATCGCACGTTCGATCAGATTTTCCAGTTCTCGGATATTGCCCGGCCAGGGGTAGGCTTCCAGACGGCGCATCGATTCGGCGCCGATGCCCTCGATGCGTTTCCCGATCCGCGGTGCGAATTTTGCGGTCAGGAAGCGGACCAGCAGCGGGATGTCCCCGTGACGATCGCGCAACGGCGGGGTTTGCACGGGAAACACGTTGAGCCGGTAGTACAGGTCCTCGCGAAAGGTTTTATCGGCGACCGCCTGGAGCAGGTTGCGATTGGTCGCGGCGATCACCCGAACATCGACTTTGATCGGATGAGTCCCGCCGACCCGGTCAAATTCCATTTCCTGGAGCACCCGTAGCAGCTTGGCCTGGATTTCGAGCGGGATTTCGCCGATTTCGTCGAGAAAAATGGTGCCGCGGTCGGCCAGCTCGAAACGCCCGATGCGCCGGGTCATCGCGCCGGTGAAGGCGCCTTTTTCGTGGCCGAACAACTCGCTCTCGATCAAGCCGGATGGCAGCGCCGCGCAATTGATCTTGATCAACGGCCTGTCGCGGCGCTTGCTGGCCGAATGGATGGCCCGCGCGATCAGTTCCTTGCCGGTTCCGGTCTCGCCCTGGATCAGCACGGTCGCGTCTGTCACCGCGACCCGGCTCACCTTCTCCAGAATCCTCTGCAGCGCCGCGCTGCGCCCGACGATTTCCTCGAAATTATGGACCGATTGGATTTCTTCCTGGAGATAGAGGTTCTGGGCCTTGAGCCGCAACTGCTCCTGTTCCATCAACACCCGCTCGGTGATGTCGACGAACATTGTGCGGGTATATTTTCCGCTCGGGTCGGGTTTCGACCACCATTGAATCCACAACGGCTGGTTGTTGTCCTTACGGCGCAATTCGAGCACCACGCCGCTTGTGTCGGTGCCGCGTCCGACCGACGCGAAGGCTTCTTTCACGCGGCGCTGGGCCTCCGGAGTGTCGGGAACGAAGGACATCCCGACCATGCCCTTCACCTGTTCCGGCGTGATGCCCAATATCCTCATCGCCGCATGGTTGGCATGAATGAAGCGCGATTCGAGATCCTCGTTGACATACGCGATCGGCGCCTCGTCGAACAAATCGCGGAAGCGTTCCTCGGAGAGGCGCAGTTGCTCGGCCATGCGCAGCCTCGACAACTCGGCAGCGGCGCGCGCGGCGAAGATCTGAAAGGTGAACAAGAGGCGCGGCTCGGCCGGCATGACGCGGTCGTCGAACATCGCGAGATGCCCGAGCACCTCGCCATTGACATTGCAGAGCGGCACGCCGAGATAACTTTCGACCCCCTGTTCTTTCGGGAACAGCCGCGAAACTCCGGAAGCGTGATGGCACAAGGTTCTCTGGACCACCTCCTCGCACGGGGTTCCGGCCAGTTCCCACTCCTGGTTGTCGATGATGCGTCCCTTGGACCAGAAGGCCAGCGTCCGGACCCGCTCCCGGTTGTCCGCGAACTCCGCGATGAACGCGTTCGCGACCCCGGTTGCGAGGCTCAGATTGCCGACCAAGGAACGAAAAAATTCTACTCCGGTGGAATTTGCGGTTCCTTCGACAAGAACCCGTAAAACGGACAATTCGGCCTCGTCCGGCAGGGACCGCGAGTGGTTCTTTGTGGGGCTTGGATCAGGGTCGGACATGGGTTTCGCGGCGAGAACCGCAGAATAAGGCCAGCGTCGATAAAGAGTATTGCGGGGGCTTCCCGATTTCAAGAGCCACAAGAAAGGATCGCTTCCCTGCGCCTGCCGCCGTTGCGCCAAGCCAATCCGTGAATCCACTGGGTCATGCTGAATTTTCGCCGTAAATAGAGTGCGGCGCTGTATATTTTATTGCCCGTGCAACGATTTCAGCACTTCCGGGGTGAAGGGATTTTGCCCGGCCCGAAGCGCAGCAACCCAGTCTTGGCGTGGTTTTTTAGGGCTTCATCACTCGTCTTTTCGATAACATATTGGAAATCCTCGATGGCGTCTTGGGTGTTGCCGGTCGGCGCGTATCCGGACTTTCAGTCCGTAACTCGAACCCACCCGCTTTAGCGGGTGGTTGTTAAGTTTTCATGTTCACCGCTTTTGTTGTTAAGCGGTTCGGGGCAGATAACTCGTATCGCTACGCGGCCATCCCGGCTGCTCCGGGCGATCCGGCAGTCGGTCTACGATCGGGTGCCGCTCGGCGGCGGGCGGCGCCTCGTGAATCCGCAGGCCGGGCTCGCGTTCGACCTGGAAGGCCCCGACGCGGCTTCGACCTTCATCCCCCCCGGCACCCGGATTCGAGAGCGCCTGGCGCGCCGGTGAAATGGTCGAGCACTATTGGCAGGCGCTGCTGCGGGACGCACCCTTCGATGAATACGCGGCGAACCCGCTGGCCCGCCTCGTAACAACTCACGACCATTCGGGACCCCTAAACTCCAGCTTCGAGATGTCGAATTGAGCGAACAATTGCGCGGAATGGTCTTTTGCAGCCGCATCGTAAACCAATTGCCGCAGCTGCAATCGACCGGCCGGGCCGAGCGGCGGACCCGGCACCAGCGTGTGAAAGGCTTCACCGCCCAAGAGTTGCAGCGAAATGGTTTGATACAAGCGCGACAGTTTATTCTCGCGAAGCATGGTATCCAGCATTCGGGGCCCGGCGATCAGATAGAGGCTGCGGTATCCGAGCTTACCCAGTTCCGCAACCAACGGTTCGCCCTGAACCATCTGCCCTTGTCCCGCGATGATGACCCGGTATCCGGCCTTTTCCCAGTGGCGAATCCGCTCCGGGTCCGACTGGCGGCCGGTCGCGATATAGCAAACCTGCCGGTGTTGTTTGATCGAGGGCGGGATCGGGAAGTCGAGACTCGCGCTTGCGATTACGACCGCCGGCTGCCCCTCCAATCCCTGTGCTTTCCGCCAATCGGCGAGATCGCTCGTTGCTTCACTGGTTCCGGTCTGCAG
Source organism: Methylococcaceae bacterium (assembly GCA_022616595.1). GTDB lineage: Bacteria > Pseudomonadota > Gammaproteobacteria > Methylococcales > UBA1147 > UBA1147. Next base: position 13,295 of record JAKEEL010000148.1, on the reverse strand, counting down.
AATGTTACCCAAAGTGCCCTTCATCATGGCACGCAGATAAGCGCCGTGAGTGATCAAACAGTCGGCCTGGGCATGCAATTCGAGAAATAGACGGAAATCGTCGGGGTTCGCCAGAATTTTCGGCAGATAGGGTCTCCCGCTGTCCGGGTCGATCAGCGAGATCCGGCCGTCCAGGGAGGAGAGGAAATTGGCGTAGACGAAGGGATGTTCGGGGCTTCCGAGTTTATGGACCGCATGTTCCAGATAGAGCCCGTTCAGCGCTTTCTCCTGAATCGGAACCGGATAGATCTGTTGTACGCGCTTCATCGTTTGCCTGGATTTCGGTTGATTTTACCCCCCTGTTTCTCTATATTACCCCGACTCTGAAACTCGGGATAATCTGATGGAAAAACAATATATTTTACACATGTTCACGACCGCGAAGAATCTCAGTCCTTTCGACGTGAACATGGCTTTGGACGCCGGCTGGACTTCGGCGGTCCCCTATATCAACGTCGAAGAAAGTGAAGTCGAGGGACTGGTGCAGGATGCGATTTTTTCGCGCGGCCCGAACGGGGTTCGCCGAACCGGGATTTTTATCGGCGGACGCTATACCGAACAGGCGATCAATATGTTGAAAAAAGCCAAAAACGCGATGGTGCCGCCCTTCGAGGTTCCGGTATTCGCGGACCCGAGCGGCGCGTTCACCACGGCCGCCGGCATGGTCGCGGCGGTCGAGCGGGAATTGGCGCGCGTACATAACACCACGCTGGTCGGGAAGACTATTCTCGCGCTCGGCGGTACCGGCCCGGTCGGCCAAGCCGCTGCGGTCATCGCGGCCAAGGCCGGCGCGCATGTGCGGATCATCGGGCGGCAGAAGGACAAGGCCGAAAGCATCGCTTCGATGTGTAACGCCGAATTCGGCAACAATGAAACCGGAATCACCGGTGGAGCCGATGCGGACAAACAAGAATACCTGAAAACAACCGATGTGGTTTTTGCCACCGCGGCCGCCGGCATCGAGGTCTTGAGCGCCGCAATGGTTGCCTCGGCTCCGCAATTGAAAGTCGCGGCCGATGTCAATGCGGTCCCTCCGTCGGGGATCGCGGGTCTTAACGCGCATCACGACGGCGAACCGATCCAGGGTTCCAACAGCGGCGCGGTCGGCATCGGGGCGCTCGCGATCGGGAATGTCAAATACCACGCTCAAAACCGCCTGCTGAAACGTATGATCGAAGAGGAGAAACCGGTATACTTGCATTTTGAACATGCTTTCGATGTCGCGCGCGAGTATGTCCGAGCTTGATTTTCTCTGGTTTTTGCCGGAATCAGGCACTGTGATTTTCGTTTCCCGGGAGCAGTTGAATGCATAAACGCAGCGTCATTCACATGTTTGATCCTTCGCCGCATACCAGTCCATTCGACGTTAATTTTGCCGTCGATGCGGAATTTGACGTCGTCGTGCCGTACAACAACGTCAAACTCGAGGAGATCAATGCGCTGGTTCAGGATGTGATTTTTTCGCGGGGGCCCTCGGGGGTCAAAATGACGGGCATTTTCATCGGCGGACGAGATATCGGTTTGGCGATGAGCATGTTGGAATCCGCGCGGAAAGCAATGGTACCGCCTTTCGAGGTTTCGGTTCTCGCGGATCCGAGCGGCGCGTTCACGACCGCGGCGGCCTTGGTCGCGTGTGTGGAAAAGGAATTGAAAAGCAAGCACGGCACCGATCTCAAAGGCTGCCGGGCAATCGTGTTCGGCGGCACCGGTCCAGTCGGAATCGCGACCGGCGTGATTTCCGCGTCCGCGGGTGCCGATGTCACGCTGGTCGACCATATCTCGATCGACACGGCTCTGGAAAAGGCCTCTGAATATAACAAGCTGTGCAAGGTTTCGATGCGCGGGACCTATGCGAGTTCCGATGCGGATAAGGCGCGGCTGGTGTCCAATGCGGACATCGTGTTTTGTACGGCCAAAGCCGGGATCCAGGTCTTGAATGCCTCGGTTCTCGGAGACGCCAAGGAGCTCAAGGTAGCGGGCGACGTGAATGCGGTTCCGCCGCTCGGCATCGAAGGCATCAAGCGTCACGACTTCGGCCGCGAACTGGAATACGCGACGAACTCGGAAGGAGCGGTGGGGATCGGGGCATTGGCCGTGGGAGACGTCAAATACAATCTGCAACACGTGCTGCTCGATCAATTGCTCGAATCCGAGACCCCGATTTTCATGGACTTCCGGGATGCTTTCGCGAGGGCGCGCGGGCTGGTTTAATCGCTTTTTTGCGTGCCGGGCCGGGAGAAGCCGGTATTTTCCATGGAAGAAAACCACTGAAAACAGGAACTGGAAAATGACATTTTCCGGTGCCGCCAAGGAAACATTCCTCGGATGGGATTTTCCGGATCAACAATAGACTATAAACCGCCCGGGATTACCGGTCGCATTTTGCCGCGGCCAGTCGAAATTCCGGGCCACAACGCAACGGGGAGGGGCAGTTTGCAATGAAGATTGGAATACCCAAAGAAATTCACAGCGGCGAAAAGCGCGTCGCGACGACGCCGGAAGTCGCAGAAAAGCTGCGCAAGCTCGGCTTTGATGTCGCGATTGAAAAAGGGGCCGGAGAAGCGGCGAATTTTTCCGATGAAGCCTACATCGAAGCCGGCGTGGAAGTCGTCGAGAACGCCAAAAAGCTGTGGGCGACATCGGACATCGTAGTCAAGGTGCGTCCACCCGAGGTTCATCCGGAACTCGCAATGGATGAAATCGAACTGCTCCGGGAAGGAGGCAATCTGATCAGTTTCATCTGGCCGGCTCAAAATGAAGAAATGATGAAAAGGCTGGCCGCCAAAAAAGCCACGGTCCTCGCGATGGACAGCGTACCCAGAATATCCAGGGCGCAGAAACTGGATGCGCTGAGTTCGATGGCCAATATCGCGGGTTACCGGGCGGTCATCGAGGCCTCTCAGCATTTCGGCCGCTTCTTTACCGGCCAAATCACCGCCGCGGGCAAGATCCCCCCGGCGAAAGTCATGGTGATCGGCGCCGGGGTCGCGGGATTGTCCGCGATCGGCACCGCGAAAGGCCTCGGCGCGATCGTCCGGGCCTTCGATACCCGCCCGGAGGTCAAGGAACAGATCGAAAGCATGGACGCCGAATTTCTCGAGCTGGATTTTCACGAAGACGGTTCGGGCGCAGGCGGCTATGCGAAGGTGATGAGCAAGGAATTCATCGAGGCCGAGATGGCTTTGTTCGCCCAGCAGGCGATGGAAGTGGATATCATCATCACGACCGCGTTGATACCGGGCAAGCCCGCGCCCAAGCTGATTACCAAGGGGATGGTAGAAACCATGAATCCGGGCAGCGTGATCGTCGATCTGGCCGCCGAACAGGGCGGAAACTGTGAACTGACCAAGCCCGGCGAGATCACCACGCGGCATGGCGTAACCATCATCGGTTATACCGATTTGCCGAGCCGCCTTGCAAATCAGTCCAGTCAGTTGTATGCGACCAATATCCGTCATCTACTGACTGATATGACGCCGGATAAAAATGGACAATGGGTGGTCGATTTCGAAGACGAAGTGGTGCGTGGAACCACGGTCATCAAAGAGGGTGAAATCACCTGGCCGCCTCCGCCGCCGAAATTGTCTGCGGCGCCTCCGGCTACACAGGCTGCGGCCTCCGTACCGGTTGTCGTTCAACCCAAGAAATCCCTGATTCCAGAGCCGATCCGTAAAAACCTGCCCGTGCTGCTCGGAGCCTTGGCGTTCTGGATAATCGGAAACGGCGCTCCGGCTTCGTTCCTTTCCCACTTCACGGTATTCGTGCTGGCCTGTTTCATCGGCTACATGGTGATCTGGAACGTGACCGCGTCGCTGCACACCCCGCTGATGAGCGTCACGAACGCGATCAGCAGTATCATCGTGATCGGTGCCTTGATCCAAATTTCAGCCCCCGGGTTTTTCATAACCTTGCTCGCCGGACTCGCGGTCTTGATTACCGCGATCAATATCACCGGCGGTTTCGCCGTAACCTGGCGCATGTTGCAGATGTTCAGAAGAGACTAAGAGGGGTTAAGCCATGTCAAGTGGAATTGTTACAGTATCCTATATCGGCGCAACGATCCTTTTTATTCTTGCGCTCGGGGGCCTGAGTCATCAGGAAACATCCCGCAGGGGGAATCTCTACGGGATCATCGGAATGGCGATTGCGGTCCTCGCGACGATCTTGAGCGATGTGGTCACGTCGTATTTCATTATCGTGATTGCGATGGCGATCGGCGGTACGATTGGTTATATTCTGGCAAAAAAGGTCGAGATGACCCAGATGCCTGAATTGGTCGCCATTCTGCACAGTCTGGTCGGGATGGCCGCCGTGTTTGTTGGTTATGCCAATTTCATGGACCCGACCGCGGCGTTTAGCGGGATCGAGAAAACCATTCACGAAGTCGAAATTTATGTCGGGGTCCTGATCGGTGCGGTCACTTTTTCCGGATCGGTGATCGCTTTCGGCAAGCTCAGCGCGAAAATCAGCGGCAAACCGGTGCTTCTGCCCGCGCGCAACTGGCTGAATCTGGGTCTTTTGATCCTCACGATCCTGCTCGGGAAATGGTTCCTAGCGGGCGCCGAGGAAGGCGGCGGCACTTTTCCGTTGGTTTTGATGACCTTGCTCGCCCTGGCTTTCGGCGTGCACATGGTCATGGCGATCGGCGGAGCCGACATGCCGGTCGTGGTCTCGATGCTGAACAGCTACTCAGGCTGGGCCGCGTCGGCGACCGGCTTCATGCTGTCCAACGACTTGCTGATCGTAACCGGCGCCTTGGTCGGAAGCAGTGGTGCGATCCTGAGTTACATCATGTGCCGCGCGATGAATCGTAAATTTCTCGCAGTCATCGCGGGCGGTTTCGGAACCGATTCGGCCTCGTCCGGCGGCGGTCCCGCGATGCAGGTCAGCGGCGAAGTGACCGCGGTCGACGCGGAAGAAGCCGCGGAACTGTTATCTTCCGCGAAGGAAGTCATGATCATTCCGGGTTACGGAATGGCGGTCGCACAGGCCCAGCATACCGTGAACGAAATCACCAAGACCCTGCGTTCAAAAGGGACCCATGTGCGTTTCGGCATTCACCCGGTCGCGGGCCGGATGCCGGGGCATATGAACGTATTGCTCGCGGAAGCCAAGGTACCTTACGACATCGTGTTCGAGATGGATGAAGTCAACGAGGATTTCCCGGATGTCGATGTCTCGGTGGTGGTCGGCGCGAACGACATCGTGAACCCCTCCGCATTAGAGGACCCGAACAGTCCGATCGCCGGCATGCCGGTTCTGGAATGCTGGAAGGGCGCGACCACGATCGTACTGAAACGCAGCATGGCCTCGGGTTACGCGGGGGTCGATAATCCGCTGTTCGTCAAGGAAAACACCCGAATGCTGTTCGGGGACGCGAAGGACAGTCTGGAAGCGGTGTTGAAGGTCTTGCAAAGCTAGAGAATTCAAAAACAGCCGAGCGCCAGGCGGGTTGTACAGCCCGCCTGGCGCGATTTCACGCAGCGCTAATTCAAGGGAAGCTCCGTCTCTTGCAGGGCTTCAGCCGCAAAATGGAGCGCCTCGCGGATATCCTCAGGTTCGAGATCGGGAAATAACTGCAGGATCCCTTGATCCGACATCCCATCGCAGACCATCTCGACAATCGTTGCCACAGGGATCCGTAACCTGCGCATGAAGGCTACGCCGCCCATCAGCCCCAATTCACATGAATGTGTGTGAATTTCATATTTTTTCTCATAGTTTACTGAACATTCGACGGTATCGAATCGTGTTTTCAGATGCGGGCCCCACCGAAGGAGCAAACAAGATTGTCGGTGATGAGTTGATTCTTCTTAGGATGACCGAGCGGAATAAAAAAACGGAGGCTCAAGGCCTCCGTTTTCTCTGAATCGCCGGTTTAGTAAACGAGGTACGGATAACCAACGGAGGGATTCATGAAGTCGGATACAGAGTTGCTGTTCGACTGGGCCGCGAACTTGTTGTTGCTCACGTAGTTGATTCCGTAGCCGTTGGTTGCGACCGTGGTGTCCACCTGAGCCAGGTTGTTGGTCTGGATCGTCGGAATACTGGCTGCTTGGTTGATCGGGGTTACCATGTTGAAGAAGTCCGGGGAAAGTATATCGATTCCACCGAACAGGTCCCCATACATGCCGCCGCGGATTTCTGCCATCGCTTCACGGTCGAGTTCTTTGTCGGCTGCCAAATCACGAATTTCAAAAGTAGTCATGGTCGTATCTCCTGAGTTGAATAAAAAGGGTTTGTGTAAAGCTTTCGTTAAAACCAACGTGGTTGCGTCGTCGTTTGCAATGGATAAGGCAGAGTCCATGCCAAACTATAAATCGGCGCATCGGATTCTGTAGTATGCTGTATTATAAGGTATTTATTTTGTCAGAAAGAAAATGTACGATCATTCGCAAAGGATCGCTTGTTTGTTGATAACAAACTCTGTAATTTATTCGTTATGAAGAAAAGAACATGGTGAGGCAAAAACCGAATCGCCGCGCACGATGAAGCGTGTGTCGGGCCAGACCTATCGCATGGGCCATTCGATTGAGGGTATGCGGACGATCGCCCGCGTTCAGGAGTGCGTCAGCAGGTAAATCAGGATCAGATTGCCGATTGCGAGCAGTGCCGCAAGGCTCTGCCAGAATGCCAGCGGATTGCGCTGGATCAGCGGCAGGTTCGGTGTGTTCAGGAATAACGGGTTCGGGTGGCCGAGGTCGTGAACAAATTCACTCAAGTCTTCGTAGCGCCGTTCCGGGTTGATCGATAAGGCTTTGCTGAGTGCCCCGTCGATCCACACCGGAACCATCGCGTTCAAGTGGATGCTGGGCACGTATTTCAATCTGGCCAGCTTTACACGGTCCGGTTTTTCCGGCATACCGCGGTCGAAGGGCAATGCGCCGTTGAGCATTTCATAGATGATCACGGCCAGCGAAAACAGGTCGGAGCGCGTATCGCAGCGCTGCCCCATCAGATACTCCGGCGCGGAATAATTCAGCGTGCCGAGTATCGTGTCCTCATCTTCGAGACGCCTGATCTCGGCGATCCCGGCGATTTTGACTGAACCGAAGTCGATCAGTTTGATCCGGTTCTCCCGATCGATCATGATGTTTTCGGGCTTGAGGTCCTGATGCAGCATTTCCAGGCGATGCAATGCACGCAGGCCCTTCGAGATCTGGCAGGCAAGATCGATTGCGGTCTTCACGTCCGGCCGCGGATGATTGTCCATCCACCGCCTCAACGACTGGCCTTCCAGGTATTCGGTTACGTAATAGATCCACTTTTTCGGCCGGTCGGCATCGAGCACCTTGAGGACATGGGAATCGTCGATCCGCCGTCCGGCCCACTCCTCCTGCAAAAAGCGCTCGATGTAGACCGGATCATCCTGGTAATTGATCGAGGGTGTTTTCAGAATCACGGTTCGATTGCCGCGGGTGTCGAGGGCCTTATAAATCTGGGTCCTTTTGCTCGCGTGGATTTCCTCATCGATCCGATAGCCATCCAGAATCATCCCGGGTTCCAGCGGTGGCGGAAAAGGCCGGTTCGCGTTCTGCTGAGCGATTTCGGCATTGTCGGCCAGCGGCAGTGAATCGACTCTTACGATCTGGCAGGTCAGATTGTCATCGCTGTGATTCGCGGCCGCGGTTTCGACGATCGCTTTCGCGCCGGCCTCCAAGTCCGCCGAATTGTCCAGAACCAGATCTTTCAACGTTTTTTGCGGGATGAAATCGTGAACCCCGTCCGTGGTCAACACGAAAAGATCGCCCCTTTGCAGTTCCAGCTTGCGGCAGTCCACGTTCAGATGGGGTTCGATGCCCATGGCCCGGTTCAGATAGCTCTGGCCGTTCGGCGTGGAGATCCGGTGGTCGTGGGTCATCTGTTCGAGATGGTTCTCCCGGAGCCTGTAGATTCGGGAATCTCCGATATGAAACAGATAGGCGGTGTTGGACTTGAAGATCAGAATGCTGAGCGTCGCGGCCAGCCCCTTCGGCGATTGGTATTGAGAGTGACCGTTGCTGTACAGCCAGTTGTTGGTCGCGGAAAGAATCTTCTGGACCGATTTCTCGACGCTCCACGAATCCGGCGTGCTGAAATAATCGGACAGGAAACCGATGATGCAAGCCCGGCTCGCCTGCTTGCCGCCTTCGCTGCCGCTCATACCGTCGGAGATCGCGACCGCGATTCCTTTGTAGATCAATTGGGAAGCATTGGGTTTGCTGAAGCCATAAAAATCTTCATTGTCGGTCTTGATCCCCTTGTCGCTGAATTGGCCGATCGAAATTTCGAGTTTCGGATTCATGCTGGCTAAGACAGAACCGTTCAGGTTGTTTCACCAGACGGCAAGGATTGCGTGATCTCAGCCGATTTCGATCATTTCAACCGTGCCGTCCGGCTGAATTTCCGCCATGTGGCCGCGAGGTTCGTCGATGAACTGGACCGCGATCAGCACCACGAGCGCCGAGCCGCCGATGATCAAAAAGAACAGCTGCGATGAAACGAAGGATAATGCGGTCAGAAACAGGACACCGCCGACGTTGCCGTAGGCGCCGACCATTCCGGCAATCTGTCCGGTCATGCGGCGCTTGATCAGCGGGACCATCGCGAACACCGCACCTGCTCCGGCCTGCACGAAGAACGAGCAGAACATGCTGACCGCAACTCCCAGCAAAACCGGCCATTCGGAATCGATTTGCGCCATGAGCCAGTATCCGCAGGAAAGACCCAGCAGAAAGGTCGATAAAGCGCGTTTCCGTCCGATTTTGTCGCTGATCCAGCCGCCCGCGGGCCGTGCGGCCAGGTTGATCAGGGCGAAACTCGAGGCCAGCAGTCCTGCTTGAACCAGGGTCACGCCTTGCGTGGCGTGAAAGGTTTCATAGAAGAACAGCGGTAACATCGAAACCACCGCGAGTTCCGAACCGAATGTCACGAGGTACGCGAGGTCGAGAATCGCAACCTGTTTGAATTTGTAACGGTGGATTTCTTCGACCGGTTGTTTCAGGTGTCCTGCGTTCAGAGAAAATATTTTATAGACATTGTAACTGAACAACAGTCCGATACCGATGTAGACCCCGATGCAGGTGGACATGGACAACACGTCGCCTTCGGCCGGCGAAAGTTTCCAGGTTAGCAGGGTTAAGGTCGCGTACAGCGGGACATTCATCAAGATATAAAAAATCAGATCGCCGAAACTCGTGACTTCCATCGCTCCTTTTTTGTTCGGCTTGAAATAAGTGGATCCCTTCGGGGTGTCCGACACATTGAAAAAGAAGAGCACCGAGTAGACCAGCGCGATCAGGCCGGTGGTCCCGATCGCATAGCGCCAGCCATCCTCGCCGCCGTAAATCAGAGCCAGGCTCGGCAGGGTCATCGCGGCCGCCGCTGCGCCGAAATTCCCGAAGCCTCCGTAAATTCCTTCCGCGATTCCGACCTGCTTCGCCGGAAACCATTCTCCGATCATGCGGATGCCGATCACAAATCCGGCGCCGACGAAGCCGAGCAGAAAGCGGGCCAGCGCAAGTTGTTCAAAATCTTCGGCGGACGCAAACAGAAAGCAAGGGATGCTGAACAGTGCCAACAATGCGGAATAGGTACGCTTCGGACCGTATTGATCCACCAGCATTCCCACGATGATGCGCGCGGGAATGGTCAGCGCTACATTGAGGATCAAAACGGTTTTGACCTCGGCCTCTGTCAGATTCAGGGATTGTTGGATTACCAGCATCAGCGGCGCGTGATTGAACCAGACAACGAAGCTGATGAAAAAGGCCACCCAAGTCAAGTGCAGGATCTTCGTGCGCCCGCTGAATGAAAAAAAATTGAGGCTGGAATTCGACATGGTTGATCCCTGATCGTTGTATTGGTTAAAAAACCGGACAGTGTGTCGTGCGGATAGATTCCGTGAACAGAGGCAAGTTTAGTGCCATCGATTGATTGGATTTGAAATCCGCGAGCGCAATTCGTTGAAGTTGGTGCAATAACTCCCGGTATCAGTGCGTAGTTGATCCAATTTGAAGCGCAAACAGTCAAGGCTGGACCATCCCCGGAATCGTTCGGTGAGTGCCTCGGGTAACCGATCATTGCTTGGAATCTCGCGCTGCGGAGCGGTTCCGGTCTGCGGAAAACAACCCGGACATCCGGATTCCGAAGTATCCATCCGAGCCGGGTAGGAAAAACCGAAGGGCGTCGATCGTTTCGGACTCGATTTCGTTCAGACGATCGAGCCTTGCCGCAGGTCCACGCACTATTTGGGTTCGGATGCACCATTACGGGGAGGAGTTGACTGGATCCTAGAGCAGATACCGCTCGGGGATCGGCTATTTTTAGCCAAATTCAGCAGGATATCGGCCCGGTATTGGTGGCAACAAAATTGCATAATTCCAAGGCTCAAGAATTTTTGGCTAGATCGAGGCCGCATATGAATAAGCAAAATTTGGTTGTGATCGGAAATGGCATGGTCGGCCAATATTTTCTCGAAGGTTTGGCCAACAGTCCGAATCGCGACCGGTATCGGATTACGACTTTTTGCGAGGAACCCCGCCCGGCTTACGACCGGGTACATTTATCGGAGTATTTCTCCGGCAAAAGTGCCGAAGACCTCTCCCTGGTGAAACCGGGGTTCTTCGAGGAGCACGGAATCACGGTTCGTATCGGAGACCGGGCCGAATCCATCGATCGGAGCCGCAAGCTGGTCCGTTCGTCCAAAGGGGCCGAGGTTCCCTACGATGTCATGGTGCTTGCGACCGGCTCGTATCCCTTCGTTCCGCCGGTTCCAGGACATACGCGTGAATTTTGTTACATATACAGAACGATTGAGGATCTCGAGCAAATCGTCGCGGGATCGAAATCCGCGCGGGTCGGAACCGTGGTCGGCGGGGGGCTTCTCGGACTCGAAGCTGCAAAGGCCTTGAAGGACCTGGACCTCGAAACGCACGTGGTCGAGTTCGCACCGCGCCTCATGGCGGTGCAGGTGGACGACGGCGGCGGCGCCCTGTTGCGCAGTAAGATCGAGGCGCTGGATGTGAAGGTACATTGCAGCCGCAATACCACGAATATTATCGACGGAGATGCGTGCAGGCACAGGATGGCATTCGCGGACGGGGATTCCCTGGAAACCGATGTGATCGTTTTCTCGGCCGGAATCAGGCCGCGCGATGACATCGCTCGTGACTGCGGCCTCGAGATCGGCACGCGCGGCGGTGTGGTAATCGACAATCAGTGCCGGACCTCGGATCCGGATATTTATGCGATCGGCGAGTGTGCGCTGTGGAATGGCCAGATTTTCGGGCTCGTCGCGCCGGGATATCAGATGGCCAGGACCGTGGTCGAGCGGTTGAATCAGGGCGATACGATGTTTACCGGCGCCGATATGAGCACCAAGCTCAAACTCATGGGAGTCGATGTCGCGAGTATCGGCGATGCGCATGGCAAGACTCCGGGTGCGCTGAGTTATACCTATACCGACGAGCGCGCCAAAATTTACAAACGCATCGTGGTGAGTCAGAACGGAAAACATCTGCTTGGCGCGGTCTTGGTCGGCGATGCAAGCGAATACGACACCCTGCTTCAGTACTGTCTGAACGGGATCGAATTACCGGAACATCCGGACAGCTTGATTCTTCCGGCCCGGGATGGATCGAAAGCGGGCGCGCTCGGTCCGGACAAACTGCCGCGCTCGGCGCAGATCTGTTCCTGTTACGATGTCAGCAAAGGGCGGATTTGCGAAGCCGTGGCCGCGGGATGCAGGGACATCCCGGCCCTGAAGGCCGAAACCGGTGCAAGTACCGGCTGCGGCGGCTGCGCGGCGCTTCTGAAATCGCTTCTGGATTCGGAATTGACTAAACTCGGAATCAAGGTCAATACCGACATCTGCGAACATTTCCCCTATACGCGGCAGGATCTGTACCATCTGCTTCGGATCGGGAAGCTCAGGACTTTCGAAGAACTCCTCCAGAAGCACGGCCGCGGCCGCGGTTGCGATATCTGTAAACCGGCGGTCGCGTCGATGCTGGCCTCGAGCTGGAACGATTATGTACTGACCAGAGAAAACCTTTCGCTTCAGGATACCAATGATCATGCCTTGGCCAACATGCAGAAAAACGGGACCTATTCGGTGGTACCCCGGATCGCGGGCGGCGAAATCACACCGGACAAGTTGATCGCGCTCGGACAGGTCGGCAAAAAATTCAATCTGTATACCAAGATTACCGGGGGGCAGAGAATCGACCTGTTCGGCGCGCGTCTGGAACAGCTGCCGTTGATCTGGCGGGATCTGGTCGATGCCGGCTTCGAGACCGGACATGCTTATGGAAAAGCGGTGCGCACCGTAAAATCCTGCGTCGGCAGCACCTGGTGCCGCTACGGGGTCGATGACAGCGTCGGTCTCGCGGTGGAGATCGAGAACCGCTACAAAGGCTTGCGGGCTCCGCACAAGCTGAAATTCGCGGTGTCCGGCTGCACCCGCGAATGCGCAGAGGCCCAGGGTAAGGACATCGGGGTCATCGCGACCGAGAATGGCTGGAATCTTTATGTCTGCGGCAATGGCGGCATGAAACCCCGGCACGCGGACCTGTTCGCGACCAATCTGGACAAGGCGACGTTGATCCAATATATTGATCGGGTTTTGATGTTCTATGTGCGAACCGCCGACCGACTGCAACGAACCTCGGTCTGGATGGAAAAGATGGAAGGCGGGCTCGATTACCTGCGCTCTGTCGTGATCGACGACAGGCTTGGAATTTGCGCGGAATTGGAGCAGCAAATGGCACACGTGATCAGCACCTATGAGTGCGAATGGAAAAAGACCATCGAAGATGATAACCGGCTCAAACATTTCCGGCAGTTTGTGAACAGCGATCAAAAAGACGACAACATTGTCTTCATCGAGGAGCGTGGTCAATTACGGCCCGCAACCGAAGAGGAGCGGGAGCTGATGCCGGACGCTCTGGCCAGTTAGGACAGTGGATGAGTACAGCAGCACGACAGAATGCGGATCTGCAATGGATCACGGTATGCGCTACGAGTGACTTGAAACCGAACGCCGGCGTTTGTGCTTTGGTCCGCGGGCATCAGGTCGCAATCTTTTATTTGGAGTCGGAGCGGCGCGTTTATGCAATCGACAACTACGACCCGATCGGCAAGGCCAACGTGCTCGCGCGCGGAGTCGTCGGGGATATCAAAGGGCAGGTCGTCGTCGCCTCACCATTGTATAAGCAGCATTTCAATCTCGAGACCGGACAGTGCCTCGAGAAGGAATCGGTAAGAGTCGGGACTTT
>JAKEEL010000147.1 GCA_022616595.1 Methylococcaceae bacterium | reverse complement strand
TTAGCCGGCCAGGGATCGGAAAACCCCTCGCTGCAGGAACAGATCTCCGTACTCGGAGCGCTGCAATCCATACTGGTGTTTCATCGCGTGAGCTGCACCAACGAAGAAGAGACTCGTCTGCCGATCGTCTGTCAGATCAGCGAATACGCGGGCCATTATGAAAATGACGATGGATCCAAGGATGAAAACCCGAAGCATGTGTTTATCCGAATACAGGCTTTTGGAGCAGACTTGGCTCAAACGAGGAATTTATTTAATTCGCAACGGCATAATTTGGAAACGATGTCGCATTTGATCTCGAAGATCAAAGAAGGCTTGCAGAACGCGAAGCAGAAACTTAACCGGTACAACGAGGAAATCTTTCTTCCCGAGGAAGCGAATTCGGAATTACAGAATCTTTCTTATACTAAATTTGCAGGCCAAGAATTTGCCATGTGGCGGTTCCTCCTGATCCAATGGATGCTTGCGATTACCCAGCGCCTGCGGGAAGAGATGCACGAGGGCGAACGTCTCGGATTCTGGCTCGTCGCCGGGGATAAGAGCCGTATTGGAGATCATGAAGCCTTCAGGGTCAATCCGCTGGCTCCGGAAAATCTAAACCTTGTGAAAGTGTGGACGGGGGAAGAGCCTTCGAACAACAGGGAAAAGTCTTTGAACGATAATATCCATTCCCGCGTCGTCCTAGCCGCGCGGGCGATCGGGAAATTGAATTATCCCTGGTTTCAGGACGGGCGCTATGCTTTGTTCTGGGACATCACTTTTCCGAATAAAGAGCCCGTGGGACTACTCGAGGTCCGCAACAGCACCTGGGAGCGCTGGGAAGCGACCCTCGATCGACGTTCCGAACAAAATTCATCCAGTGACGGTTCGGTACCGCCCCTGATTCTTGTGCATGCCCGGCCCGATGGAACCGCAGGGCTCGCGATTGCGGAGCAGCGCGTGCTGCTAGCACGCAGACGTGAGCCGAAATGGGAGCTTGCCTGGAGTACTAAACGGGAGACCTGGATACGGGAAAAGTGTTTTGACCCGGTATTGAACCAAGCTCATGGAACAATTCTGGCCAGAGTGATCATTCGGATTGCCGAAGATCCGCGTCGTGGATGCATGATCATCGTGTTGAAAAAGGACACAAAGATCGATCAAGTTTTAGGCGCAAACGGATTTCAGAAAATGGGAGCTCCTTGGCAAATGAAGGGAAAAAGTCCCATCGAAAAGTCCTCTGAAGAGGATCTGATCGCCTTGTTATGCATGGACGGTGCTACCGTCATCGCATTCAATGCCGATAAGGATCCTCCAGTCGATCTGATGTACCGGGTGCTCGTCGGCCCGCCTTACGAAGAACAGAATCGTAACGAAGAACAGAATCGTACTAAGTTGGCCAAACAATGCGACTCCGCACCCGAGCATTTCATGGGTATGGGGACACGTCGCTGGGGCGCGGCCCTGGCATCACTTTGGCCGGAAGTACACAGTGTCATCGTAGCTTCCCAGGATGGAGACATTCACATGTGGCTCTGCAACGAAAGCGGCCCCCCAAGCTGTGAAGTGCTTCCGCCCGGTGAGCTACCCCCGGACCAATCTGAAAACCATTCAACAACTCGAAGGTCAGGGTATGACATGTAAATACAGCACGCAAACGGCAAACCTGCCCAATCCCTGCCTTGAATCAGAGATCTTAACACGATATGCTCATGTGCTGAATTCGGTGAGCGGCTCGGCCCTGCGTGCCGCGAGCATCCGAGAAGGCGCCGCGCTTATCGAGGGTGCGGCCTACAACGGGGTGGAAATCAGCCTGCTCGATCTTTCGACGCCAAACGCCACAGGGACTTTCAAAGACTGGGTGGCCTGTGTCACGATCGCCAAGTGCATTCAAAACGGCACGCAGATCTTTGTGACCCAGTCGTCGGGCAACACCGGCGCTTCACTCGTGACCTATGCGGAGCGGCACGGGATCCGTGTCATCGTGTTTTGTCCGCGTTCATCGCGGTACAAATTGCCGAATTGCCTGAAGGAAAGCAGGTTCTCGACCCTGATCGAAGTTCAGGGCAGCGAGCGCGAGCAGAAGCGGATCACCCGGGAGTTCGCGGAACTTTTCGACCTTCCGGTTCTCCCGAACCTCGAAGACCAGATCGATGCCAATAAACTGCGGGCTTATTTTCTGGCCGATAGTCGATGGCCGCGGCCTTTCGACTGGCACGTCCAGGCGCTTTCGAGCGCTTATGGCATCTTCGGTTTTTATCGCGGGATCGAGGAGCTCGGAAAGTGCATCGTTCCGCCCAAGCTGCTTGGAATACAACAAGAAGCCGTCTGTCCCTATTTCGAGTTCCTGTCCGGACGAAGACCTTCCGCTTCGACTGCGATACCGGTCATCGAGCCGACGCTTTTCCGCTCGAATCCACCCGTCGAATTGCTCGCCTGGATGGGCTCGATCTGCCGGTGCTACGGGGGGCGGGTCGACCGTATCACGAACAGTGAATATGCAGATTATTCGGGCGCGGCCACAGGGATTCTGGAGGGAGCGGGTCTGCGAATTCAGAGTCGTTCGACTGGAGCGGAACCACAGGTCCGGGAACAGGCCGGTCTGATCGCACTCGCAGGATGTCTGCGCGCGATCGATCAGGGGACGATCAAGCCCGGAGAAGCCGTGCTGGTTGCAATCACGGGCGGCTTGTCCGGAAACTGGGACGGCGGGGTCGTCCCGCGCTGGATGATTCATGGGGATTGCACAACCGATCGATTGATTTCCCTGGGCAGGACCCTGGGACTCGATCACGAAATCAAGGTGGCTCATGATGTCTGAAAAACAGGATGGCAACAAAATCGTCGCGGCGGAGCACTCCAGACCTTTTCGGATTTTAAGTGTGGACGGCGGGGGTTATCTGGGATTGGCGGCCGCTGCGGCGATTCGCGGTTGGGAGCAGCATTTCGGGCTTGGCTTTCATGAACGCTTCGACCTGTTTTGCGGTACGAGCACGGGAGCGATCATCGCGATGGCCCTGGCCACGGGCAAAAGCGGCCAGGAACTCGTAGATCTCTACGGTCGTCTCGGCCAGAAGGTCTTTCGCAAAGGCCTTTTCGGAGAAATCGGAAAAAAGGGAAGAAACTTGCTCCTTCCCAAATACGGGAATGAGGCATTGCGCGAAGCGCTGCATGAGACCTTTCAGCAGGAAACGTTCGGCGACCTGCTCAACACGCGCAAAAAATATGCGATCGTGACCGCCTACAACATCACCTCCGGCTCGCCCAGGGTATTCAAGACCGACCACTCAGCGAGGCTTAGCCTGGACGCATCGACCACGCTGGCCGATGCGATCCTGGCCAGCACGGCGGCACCGACCTTTTTTCCGGTCGTCGCGATCCGAAGGACCGGGCAAGGCTATGCCGAGCATTTCTGCGACGGGGGGATCGTGGCCAACCACCCGGCCTTGATCGGCTTCGCCGAGGCGCTGTCCGAGCTTAGTCAGGCACCGGACAATATCCGCCTGCTTTCCGTGTCGACGCCAAGGAAGTCGGCCGGAAAAGGCCCCGGTCCCGACAAGGACCTGAATCGCGGGGTTTTCGGTTGGGCCTTCGAAATCGCCGATATCTTCATCGGATCCAATGTCACGATCGCCCACGAACTGCTGTTGCGCTTCGTCAGAAGCTATCCGGATCCCAAGCCCATCTACGAGCGCATCGAAATGGAAAATACTCAGCTATTCGCAATGGATGAAGTGACTCAGAAATCCACTCGGGAACTTGAAAGAATCGGAACGCAGTGCGGTCGCTCACGCGATCTGAGGGAACGAGTCGGGCGGATTGTTGCGTAGTAAAGTGAATGGTAGAGTTGGCACATGTCCCCATCGGGTTTTGAGTCTTTTAATAACAATGCCTGTTGTCCCTAAGAGCCTGTTCCAGTCCCGGACATAGAAAAATACTCTGAAGAAATTTTCTTTCACTCGATGGATCGGCATCGTGATCAAGGAATTCATCCAGCTCAAACGAGACCGGTTGACCTTCGGCATGATCATCGGCATTCCGCTCCTGCAATTGCTGTTGTTCGGATTCGCGATCAATTCCGATCCGAGGCGCCTGCCGACCGCGGTCATCATCGCCGAGACCGGTCCGTTCGTGCGCGACTACCTCGCCGCGATGCACAACAGCGACTATTTCGAAATCGTCGGTTCGGTCGAAAATGAACGCGAGGCGGATCGTCTGCTGGACCAGGGTGACGTGCAGTTTGTCGTGAATTTTCCGGCGGGCTTTGAACGCGCACTGATCCGGAAGGAACACCCGGTCGTACTGGTGCAGGCCGATGCGACCGATCCGATCGCAGCCAGCGGCGCGATTTCGGTGCTGAATCATTTTACGGACGAAATATTCGGCGCCGACCTTCCGGGTTACTTCGCGCCCACGCGGCCGCTCATCGATCTCCGAATACACAAGCGCTACAATCCGGAAGGCATCACCGCGTACAACATCGTTCCGGGCCTGCTTGGTGTGATCCTGACCATGACGATGGTATTGATGACCGGGCTCGCGATGACGCGCGAAAAA
Source organism: Methylococcaceae bacterium (assembly GCA_022616595.1). Classification (GTDB taxonomy): domain Bacteria; phylum Pseudomonadota; class Gammaproteobacteria; order Methylococcales; family UBA1147; genus UBA1147. The sequence goes on along the minus strand of JAKEEL010000147.1, from coordinate 314 downwards.
GAACGCGGCACCTTCGAAAATCTGCTCGCGACGCCTGCGACGCCGTTTGAAGTCATAACTGGGAAGATCGTGCCGTATATCCTGATCGGATTGATTCAGGTCACGCTGGTATTGATCGCGGCGCGCTGGATCTTCGGTGTGCCGATGCTCGGCAGTCTCGCGTTGCTGTATGCGGTCGTGCTGATTTTCATCTGCGCCAATCTCACGCTCGGCATCACGTTCAGTTCGATTGCCCGCAATCAACTGCAGGCGATGCAGTTGACGTTTTTTTTCTTCCTGCCATCGATCCTGCTGTCGGGATTCATGTTCCCGTT
>JAKEEL010000146.1 GCA_022616595.1 Methylococcaceae bacterium | reverse complement strand
GCGGTTCCGGGAATTTTTCCACGGTCTTCTGGAACGCGGGGTCTATATCGCCCCCTCGGCCTTCGAGGCCGGTTTTGTTTCCGCCGCGCATACTCGTGAAATCATCCATGCCACACTCGATGCCGCGGAAAAAGTTTTTGCGGCACTCGATCAAGCGGCAAATTGATAGGATCGAATCGATTCCTCTAAGCCCGTTCTCGGCAGGTCCTCGGTGTGCCGGGGCTGGCCGCGTTGTCCGCGCCGAACGCTTGGCGAAGAAGAACCGGAATAAGCTTAGGCTTCGGGGAGTGCAATGGATGCCGGGCGGAGATGAAAATCCCGGTCAGCGTCTCATCGAATCGAAAAAGTTGGCGTTGGTTTTGGTTTCCTTCAACTTGCCAAGCAGAAACTCGCTCGCGGCAATTTCGTCCATCGGATGCAGGATCTTGCGCAATATCCAACATTTTTGGAGTTCTTCCGGTTCGACCAGATATTCTTCCCGGCGAGTGCCGGACCGGCTGATGTTGATCGCGGGGTAGATACGCTTTTCGGCGATCCTCCGGTCCAGATGGAGTTCCATGTTTCCGGTCCCCTTGAACTCCTCGTAGATCACTTCGTCCATTCTTGACCCGGTGTCGATCAGTGCGGTCGCGATGATGGTCAGGCTGCCGCCTTCCTCGATGTTCCTGGCCGCGCCGAAGAAGCGCTTGGGCCTTTCCAGCGCATTCGCGTCGACGCCTCCGGTCAGCACTTTGCCCGAAGACGGGACCACCGTATTGTAGGCTCTCGCGAGGCGCGTGACCGAATCCAGCAGGATCACGACATCGCGCTTGTGTTCGACCAATCGTTTGGCCTTTTCGATCACCATTTCCGCGACTTGAACATGCCGTGTCGGAGGCTCGTCGAATGTGCTGGAAACGACCTCGCCCTTGACGCAGCGCTGCATTTCGGTGACTTCTTCGGGCCTTTCATCGATCAGTAGAACGATCATCACGCATTCCGGGTTGTTCATTTCGATCGAATGCGCGAGATTCTGCAGAATCATGGTCTTACCCGCTTTCGGCGGCGACACGATGAGCCCTCGCTGACCCTTGCCTATCGGCGCAACCAGATCGATCACGCGTGCGGTCAGATCTTCGGTGGTTCCGTTGCCCATCTCCAGCGTAAAGCGCTGGTTTGGAAACAACGGGGTCAGGTTTGAAAATAACAGCTTCTGTTTGGTATTCTCGGGCGAGTCGTAATTGATCTTCTCCAGTTTGAGCATCGCGAAATAACGCTCATTGTCTTTCGGAGGCCGGATCTTCCCGGAAATGGTATCACCGGTACGCAGATTGAAACGCCGGATCTGGCTCGGCGAAACATAGATATCGTCGGGGCCGGCCAGATAGGAACTGTCGGGGGAGCGCAGAAAACCGAATCCGTCCGAAAGTATTTCGAGAACGCCATCGCCGTAGATGTCCTCGCCGCCTTTCGCGTGCTTCTTCAGAATGGCAAAGATCAGGTCCTGTTTCTTGGATCGGCCGACTCCTTCTATTCCGAGGGATTCCGCGGCCTGAATAATTTCGGGAACGGGTTGTTGCTTTAAAGCGGTAAGATTCATAGTTCAGGGTTCAAATTCCGGCAACCATGGGCAGACGAAAGCCCCACAGTCAGGTTTAGTTATGCTTGTTTAAAGGGAGATACAACGCCAATCCGGCGTATATTCAAAGGGGGAACGAAGGACTTAGGCTAAAAGCTAGCACAGTATTGATTGCCCGTCCAGCACTCAATGCGAGACGGGCGCCCGAATCAAATGTTGGTATCGATAAATTCGGCCAGTTTGATCTTGGATACCATGCCAACCTTGGTTGCTTCGACTTCTCCGTTCTTGAACAACATCAAAGTCGGAATGCCACGAACGCCATAACGCTGCGGGGTTTTTGGATTTTCATCGATATTCAGCTTCGCAAACGTGAGTTTGCCTTGATATTCGTCTGCAATCTCATCGAGGATCGGAGCAATCATTTTGCATGGCCCGCACCACTCCGCCCAATAATCGACCAATACCGGCCGATCGGCGTTCAGCACGTTATCCTCGAAATTGTCGTCGGTTACGTAAAGGATAGCTTCGCTCACTCTTTTCTCCACAGGGTTGTTTTCGAAGTGCCGCCGCCCCATAGCATAAACTACGCGTAAGAAAAGCGGATGACGAACGGGGGAGCGGCGAATGAAGGAAGTTCATTTGATCCTAGTTGGACAAATTTTTCAAGTATTATAATCAGACTTTGGCGGAATCATTGCTCAACAGTCCAGATGGAATCACCGAGGATCCGAGAAAAACATGAATCATAATGTCTTAACCGAGACAACATTTAACAGTTTCGACCTCCCGGAGCCCCTGCTTGAAGGCTTGCGGTTCGCGAACTTCACTTATTGCACTCCGATCCAGCAAGTTGCTTTGCCGCTGGTACTGCAGGGACTGGATCTCGCCGGACAGGCCCAGACCGGCACCGGGAAAACGGCGGCTTTTCTGGTCGCCTTGTTCAAGACTCTATTGACTCATCCAGGCACTCAGGACCGCAAACATCCGCGCGCATTGGTGATCGCGCCGACCCGTGAACTCGCGATACAGATCGCGAATGACGCGAGACAGCTGGGGCAATTCACCGGCTTCAAGATCAGTTTGGTGTATGGCGGAACCGATTACCGGCAACAGCTTGCGGAGGTGAGCGACGGCGCCGATATACTGATCGGTACGCCGGGCCGGCTGATCGATTTTTATAAACAGAAGCTCTTCCGGCTCGACCGGATCGAGGTGGTCGTCCTCGATGAAGCCGACCGCATGTTCGATCTGGGATTCATCAAGGATATCCGATTCCTGCTCAGAAGGATGCCGAAGCCGAATAAACGGCAAAGCCTGCTGTTTTCGGCAACCTTGTCCTACCGGGTGCTGGAACTCGCTTACGAGCATATGAACAATCCGCAGCTGGTGCGAATCGAACCGGAACGCGTGACGGCCCGATCGGTCCTGCAGCTTGCCTTTTATCCGTCCAATGAACAAAAATCTTCATTGCTCATCGGACTCTTGAGGGAAAAGAACCCTGAGCGCTGCATGATCTTCGTGAATACCAAAAAAGCCGCGGAACAGCTCAAGCTGTGCCTCAGCGCAAACGGATTCAATCCCGGCGTACTGTCCGGCGACGTGCCGCAGAAAAAACGCCAGAATCTGCTCAGGCAGTTTCAGGGCGAGGGCTTGCGAATTCTGATCGCAACGGACGTCGCGGCGCGGGGCCTGCATATCCCCGACGTCACGCATGTCTTCAATTTCGATTTGCCGCAGGACGTCGAGGATTACGTGCATCGGATCGGCCGAACCGCCCGCCTCGGAAACAGCGGAGAGGCGATCAGCCTGGTTTGTGAGGAATACGTCTATTCTCTGCCTGAAATCGAAGATTTCGTCGGACACAAACTGCCGATGACGCCGCTCAGGGCCGACCTTCTCCCGGAAATACAAAAACCTCGCAAGCATCATTCCGGTCATGCACCAAAGAAAAAGCCCGTCTCCGGTAAAAATCACGGCAATTCAAATATGAACGGCCGCCCCCGGCGCCGAAAGGGAAGCAAAAAAACCGCAAAGCCGAACACTCAAATTATCCGAACCGATACTACTTCACAATGAACGGGAACTGATTGCCTGATGAACCGCCGGGAAAAGAAACTCGCATGCCCGAAAAACCGACAATCCTGAAACGAACCACGCTGGCCAAGACGCGCCTGTTTCGGATCGAATCCATGCACCTGCGCTTCAGCAACGGAAAGCAACGCGAATTCGAACGGCTCGCACGAAGTACCCGAGGCGCCGGTGCAGTCCTGATTGTTCCGGTACTTTCACAAGACAGGGTGATACTGGTCCGGGAATATGCCGCCGGGGTCGACCGGTACGAAATCGGGCTGCCCAAAGGAAAAACGGATCCGGGCGAAGACATCCTGCAAGCCGCAAACCGGGAACTCAAGGAAGAAATCGGATTCGGTGCTCGCAGGCTGACCTTGCTTTCGTCCATGACGATAGCGCCCGGCTATCTCGAACACACGACCGATATCGTGCTTGCCGAGGAACTCTATGAGGAAAAGCTGCCCGGAGACGAGCCCGAAGAACTGGAACAAATCACCTGGGATATCAATAAAATCAGTGACCTGGTCGCGGGCGGCGAATGCACCGAGGCACGCACCATTGCAGCGCTCTATGTGAGCCGGGATTACCTGACGAGCCGCGCAACCTGATCTCTGAACGCGGTATCCTCGCAGCCGAAACGGTTTCCCGCAACTTATCGGGCCTTGAACAATGGCTCCAGATCCACGCCGCGTTTTATTGGTTTCGGTCGGGACTGTTGTCCCGCATAATTCGAAAAGGCATCCCAGCAACCGGCCCCGTTCCAGGCGCCGGCTGCGCGGCTATACAGCGACTGATTCAGACTGAGAACTTCAGCACCGAGTTTTGCGTCGCATTGCGCGGCCAGCGCGGCCAGATTTCTGGGTATGGAATCCGGCCATTGAACGCTGCCCCAGGTTAAAAGCGCTTCTTTAGCCGCAAGCGGTGCATTGTCCCGGCAGGCCATTTTCAGGTCCCTGATCGCGCGGCGCTCGCTCGCGGTCCCTTGGGATTCATCCGGGGTTTCCTCGCGATTCGATGCAAACCTTTTCATCGCAAGGACTATCAGCGTAGCGCCCCAGCCGAACGCGAGGGATACCGAAACCCAAAACCAGACTCCATCGCCAGTTTCCCCGCTTGCGTAGGCGTAGGAAAGTGTACCGGGTGACTCCACGGGATCTTTTGTCAGATCATGCGCTTTCGGTAGCTCCACACTGGAATTCGTGGCCGTGTTTCCGGCAGCAGGCAATGCCTTGATGGTAATACCGGGCAGGCGGGTGATTTCCAGCCGGTCGGTGCGTGTATTCCACCAGGCAATTTCCTGCGCATCCGAGTGAAAGCTTCCGGGGCGTGCAGGAATCAAAGCCACTTTTTGTTCCCGAGAACCGACGATCCCGGAAAAAGATTTCTTTTCCTCCAGCACAGGTTGATCCGGATATTGTTTCAAAGCCTCGCCGGTCGGCCCTTTAAAACTCAGTTTTCCAAGTTCCGGCAAAAGGCTCAACGGGGCGCCGGTCGCCGTGAGTTTCAGCGTACGGGTCAAGGGTTCTCCGACCGCGATTTCGGGTGGATCGCTCGACCATTGTTCAAACAGTACAACCTGTTCGGCCGGAAACCAGTGATCCCCTTTGAATTCCGCGGGTACCGGCCGAACGTCCAAGGCCACCGCATTCGATTGAATCCGGCGCAATCGGGTGCTTGGGCGGTTAAAAAATCCCAAATTCCCGGAAGTCACGACATCCGCCTTCAATTCCAGCGGCGGAATCGCAACCAACCCGCTTTGCTGCGGAAATATCGCGTATCGTCGTTCCGTCACGGCATAGGGATGCCCGTTTCTGCGCACTGTAAAATTTCGGTCATCATCGAGTTTCTGAATAATCGCGCCTTCCAGAACCGGTTCGCTCAGACTCGCCTGCGCGAGTTCGACCCGGCGCAGAAACTGTACCGTGTAAATGACTTGCGCTTGAACATAGGGGTTTTCAGGCCGGGCGGATACCTCGAGCAAGAGTTCCGATTCCTGATCCGCATCGTTACCGATTGCATCGAGGACCTCCAGATGAAGCGAATGACTGTGATCCTGCCCGAAGGAGACCGGCGGCACGAAAAGACGCCCGGTCTTCCTGGCCATCAGATTCACATTCCAACTGACCGATTTGCTGTATTCGCCGTTGATGAGCGAGATATTGCTGCTCCGACCCTGATTCAGGATCTCGAAATCCTGTTCCAATACCGAAAAATCAGGCTCGCCATCCGGAGAATCGGAGGCTGTAAAAGTCAATGTAAAGGATTCGTTAATCCTGACCGGATTCCGGTCCGGACTGACATTGATCGCCGCCGCGGCCGCCTCCGCGATCACAAGAACCATTCCCAGCAATATCCAACCGAAATTGAATCGGCTGGATGCGCGGATTTTGAAATCGATTGGATTTGTCATCCTATTGCGCCTCGAAAATGACACGGTAACGAATCACCAAGGGTCTTCGCCCGATGCTTGGCGGGGATTGCTCTTTTGATACTGGTACAGGAACTTCCGTCTCAGTAGGCCTCCCGGATCATCGGGTATGCGACTCAGCCATTGTTCGTTGGCTTGTTGGAGTTCCTGTTCCGGGGTATGTTCCGCTTCCGCAGGCCGACCACCTTCCTGACCTTCGTAAGCTTTTTCGGATTCGATGGCTTGATCACCCCCGGTATTCGCGTCTTTTCGGTCGTTTGCATCCGTCGCAATTTGAGATGACTGTTCCGCTTTGCCGGTGCTCGGATCATTCTGATCCTCCGCCTTGTCCGGTTCCAACGATCGATCGGACGGATCAGGTTGTTGCGTTCGCGGATCGGATTGCTCGGTTCCGGAATTGTTTGATTCGGAATTTCCCTGATTTTCTGCGGAAGATTCCTTGTTTTGCGAAGCATCGCGTTGCTCGGCCGATTGATTCCGGGGCGGATCAGGTTGCTTCAGGGCTTCTTGAATCAATTTCTTATTGTAACGCGCGTCGTCATCGTCGGGATTCAGTTCGAGCGCCCGATTATACGATTCTAGCGCTTCCTGCAAGCGCCCCGAACGGGCGAGCGCATTCCCCCTGTTGTAAGCGGCGCTCTCCGCATCGACTTTATCCAAGGTTTCCAAGGCATTCTGATACTTCCCCGCGGAATATTCGGAAGCGGCCTTCCAGGCCGGATCTTCAAACAGTTCGGCTGCCCGATCGTAATTGCGCTGCTGATAGGCCTGATATCCCTGCTGGTCCCTGGTTTGCCACAGATCTTTCCACTGCCACGCATGGACCGCTTGCGGAAACGGCAAGGTCAGGAAAAGCAGAATGGCCAGATAACCGCGCCGAAACGCGAGCGCCGCGATCGGCAGGACTGCTGATAACAACCAAGGCCCTTCCTCCACCCATTGGTCCGCCTGCCCGGTGCCGCGCTCGGCCCTCGGCAATTCGTGCAACTGATCGAAAGAGCGTAACAGCAAACGGACATCCCGGTCATCGAGCGTGAGGGTCTGATAAAAACCTCCTCCCGATCGCGCCAGGGAATCCAATTCCCTGGTCTCCAATCTGGAAACGACAATGTTGCCTTGCGCATCCTTGATAAAGCCCCCGCCCTGCAACGGGATCGGAGCTCCTTCTTCGCTGCCGACACCCATTACATAGAGCCGATAACCTTCCTGACTCAACTCTTCCGCCACCTCCGTGGACTGCCGATCCACACCGTCGGTAATCAATAAAATATTGCCTCTCGGATTTCCGGATTGCTTCAACAATTCGGCCGCGCGCTTAAGCGCAGGAGATGTACGCGTGCCCTGTGCCGGCATGATCGACGTTTCGAGTGCGGGCAACTGATTCGCGATTGTCGCGCGATCATCCGTGAGCGGCGTGACGGTGTAGGCTTCGTTGGTATATACCACCAACGCGGTCAATCCGTCCTTGCGTTGTTGCAGGATATCGGAAATTTTAAAGCGCGCCCGGCTCAAACGGCTCGGCTGGATATCCTCGGCATCCATCGATTTGGATAGATCGAGAACGATCACCAATGCGGATTCATTCCGGTAAACCGGTGCGGGGTTTCGCTTCCAGGTGGGTCCGGCCAATGCGATGATCGACAGCAGTGCCGCCAGGACAAAAAGCAGCCACGGGCCGCGCGAATTACGCTCGGGCCGTTGTTCCAGGATGTACGGCAACAAGCGATCATCGCACAGGTCCGCCCACCCGCCCCGGCTCAGGGAGCGGCGCAGCCAGGCTAAAGAGAGCGCGAAAAGCACCGGCAGAGCCCAGAACCATTCCGGACGAAGAAAATGAAATTCACTCCAATTCATCTTGAACGCTTGGAAACCACTATCCGGATGGAGAACGCGTCCGCCTCGTTAAATGGATGGACGGTATCCGCGCTGCGCCGAGTTTGATTCCGGCGAATGCGAACGCGAGAATCAGGGCCAGGCCGAGCGGCCAAAAATACAATGCGATTTTCGGCCGGTAATACTGCTGATCTTTTTCCACCGGTTCCAAACGATCGAGCAATCCATAAATCGTTTCCAACTCCCGGATATCCCTTGCACGGAAATAACGCCCGCCGGTCTGCCCGGCGATGCCTGTCAACGTTTTTTCGTCCAGATCTGCCGAGGGATTCACTCGTCTGGAACCAAAAAAATCCCGGATGATCATCTCATCGGCACCGATTCCGATCGTATAGATTTTGAGACCCTCATGCTTCGCAAGTTCAGCGGCTTTCAGCGGAGAAACCAGCCCCGCGGTATTGGCGCCGTCGGTCAGAAGAATCAGAATCCTTTGATTGGAAGGATTATTCCGCAGCCGCTTCACGGCCAGGCCGATGGCGTCGCCGATCGCAGTCTTTTCCCCGGCGAGCCCGATCGCCGCCTCATCGAGAAAGGTGGCGACGGTTGTCCGATCAAAAGTCAGCGGCGCCTGCAAATAAGCCTGGTCTCCGAACAATATCAGACCGATCCGATCACCGGCCCGGCGCTCGATAAACTGGCTGGCAACCCTTTTCGTTGCGCTGAGCCGATCGATCGGGGTGTCACCGATCAAGAAATCCCGCTCCTGCATGCTGCCGGAAAGATCGACGGCCATCAGAAGGTCGCGGCCCGATACGCTTTGCGGAATCGGTTCACCCAACCATTGCGGACGGGCGCTTGCGAGTACCAGCAGACACCAGACAATCAGAGCAAAAACAAATTGCCAGGGCTTGAAACCGGTTCTCCGTCCGCCGCCCGGAGTGTTTTCGAATTCGTAAAAGAAGGGAACCTTCAGCGCGGCGCTTTCTTCGATTTTCGCGGGCGGCACCGTGACCCGGAGCAGCCACGGAAGCGGCAGAAGCAGAAACGACCAAGGCCATGCGAATTCGAACATACGAGGAATAGTACTCTACACGGAAACTTCAACTGGCATTTTTAGGACTCTTTGGTGCACACGGCGCACCCTACCGGCTTCAACCCGCTTTATTAAGATTGGAATCGAAGCGGATTTCGGGCAGGCTTTCGATCCATCGTTCGCATAATGAAAACAACGGATCACAATCAACCCGTGCATCTTGGCGGTACGGCGCATCGATCAGGGCCTTACCCGGCCCTTCGGAAAAAGCCGGTTCATCCAGAGTCTTTTCCAAAAATTGCAGCCAGTCCTTCCCGGTCAACCGGGCGATCTC
>JAKEEL010000019.1 GCA_022616595.1 Methylococcaceae bacterium | reverse complement strand
GAGAGCGCCCGAACAGAAGCGCCCGAAGCCCGGTGTCGAGTTGCCGGTCTCGGCGGCGGGGCCGACCAGCGTGTTCTCCATGTAAACCGTGGAATAACGGGGTCAGACACGATTTTTCTCTGCAATTATCGTGTCTGACCCTAATGCTCGCTTCCAGCAAGGTCATGCGCTCGCCGGGATCGGGAGTGATCGCGACCGGACAGATCGCGCACCGCATCCTGTACAATGCGCAGGTGCGAGGCGGTGGCGTTGCTTTCGCGCTGAACCAGTTGCCGGCAAAAACGCAGCGCGACTTCACAGGCGTCAGTTTATGCTCAGCCAGTCGTCCAACTCGCGCGGCCAACCGGACTGGATCCATTGGCGCAGATAGCCGGCGGCATTGACCTCGCTGTCCCAGCGCCTTTGTTCCCGCCAGAGTCCCAGTTCGCTGTCCAACGCGACTTTGGCGCGGCCGAAGGGCACGCCGTTGGTTTCTTCGAACAAATCGGCAATAATCGCCAATATCAACGGGGCATGGTCCGTCCGCAACAAGCGCCAGGCGGCATGTTCCTTATACAGACGGCAATAACGTGCGTTTAATTCGTAAAAGCTCATGTGGTTCCAGCGAAAATTTGATCGGTTATAGCGCATGCCGGGCCGACTCAGGGTCGGGTCGCCGTCAGCGTCGATCGAGGAAAGTGTGGGAAAGACAAACGCATCGAATTTATAGAATAATGTACCTCATGGGGTCCGCCCCGCGTAATGAAACAGTCATTTACTAGCGGAATCGGTATCGCGGGAATTTTTACGCGAAATCTCGAGGAGCAGGTTTCGAGGCAGTCTGCTGCAACCGGACAATGGAAGCCATTTGAATACTGTAATTTTTATCGGTCTGTAAGATAATAATTTATTTTAATTTTTAAAATCGAATTCAGGATCAACGTGCATGCAACAGCGCAGCAGCTATAGCCGGGAAGAACTTCTGGAATGTGGTCGGGGGGAATTGTTCGGGCCGGGAAACGCGCAGCTCCCCTTGCCGAATATGCTGATGTTCGACCAGATCACACATATCAGTAAAGACGGAGGTGCTTACGGTAATGGTCACGTGATCGCGGAACTCAATATTTCTCCAGATCTTTGGTTTTTCGATTGCCACTTTCAGGGAGATCCGGTCATGCCGGGGTGCCTCGGACTGGACGCCATGTGGCAGTTGGTCGGATTTTATCTGGGCTGGCTAGGCGGCTCCGGGAGGGGCCGGGCATTGGGCGTCGGAGAGGTCAAATTTCGCGGACAGGTTCTTCCAAGCAGTCGTCTGGTCACGTATCATTTGCACCTCAAACGCGTCATTATGCGGAAACTTGTGATGGGCATAGCCGATGCGACGATGGATGTAGACGGTAAAGTTATATATGAAGCAAATGATCTCAGAGTTGGATTATTCACTTCCACAGATGATTTCTGAAGGCTTGCACCGATGAGACGGGTAGTGGTTACCGGGTTGGGAATCGTTTCGAGTATCGGGAATAACAAAGAGGAAGTCGTGAAATCCCTGTGGGAGGGACGTTCCGGTATCGAATATTGCGAAGAATACGCCTCCTTGGGATTCAGATCCCGGGTGCACGGGCCGATCCGGCTCGATCTCGACCGATTGATCGACCGTAAAATCAAACGCTTCATGGGGGATGGTGCGGCGTTCAATTACCTTGCCATGCAACAGGCAATCGAGGATTCCGGCTTGGAGGATGACCAGGTTTCGAATATCCGGACCGGGTTGATCGTCGGTTCCGGAGGGCCTTCCACCGCGAATCTTTTGTTCGCATTCGACACGCTGCGTGAAAAAGGAATCCGCAAGGTCGGGCCTTACATGGTCACGCGCTGCATGTCCAGCACGAATACAGCAACCCTCGCAACTCCTTTTAAAATCAAGGGACTGAACTATACAATCAGTTCCGCCTGTTCGACCAGCGCGCATTGTATCGGCAATGCGATGGAGCAGATTCAGGCAGGAAAGCAGGACATTATTTTCGCGGGCGGCGGAGAAGAGGTCCATTGGACCATGACCGTTTTATTCGATGCGATGGGAGCCCTGTCCTCGAAATATAACGCTTCGCCGACGACCGCATCGCGTCCCTACGATGTGAACCGCGACGGCTTTGTCATATCGGGAGGCGGGGGCGTTCTGGTCATGGAGGAACTGGAACATGCCAAAGCGCGTGGCGCGAAAATTTACGCCGAACTGGTTGGCTACGGGGCGACCTCCGACGGATACGACATGGTTCAACCCTCGGGAGAGGGGGCGGTGCGATGCATGCGCCAGGCGCTCGAACGCGTCGAAGGCAGGATCGACTATATCAACGCGCATGGAACCAGCACACCGGTCGGCGATACCCGTGAATTGGAAGCGGTCAGGAAGGTTTTTCAGGATCGGATTCCGCCCCTCAATTCGACCAAATCGCTTTCAGGGCATGGGCTGGGAGCCGCCGGGGTCAATGAAGCGATCTATTCGTTACTGATGATGGAAGCCGGATTTCTGTGCGCCTCGGCAAATATCAGCGAGCTCGATCCCGAAACCCGAGGTTTCCCGGTTATTCGGGAACGCATCGATCAGGTCGAATTGAATACCATCATGTCGAATAGTTTCGGTTTCGGCGGCACCAACGCAACGCTGGTTTTCCAGCGATATCACGGCTAAGTAATAGGTTTTTTTTCTAAAATGATTGCGAGTCGAGCGGCTGTTGTCAGGCAGATTCCGATCCGGCCGTATCCACGGCGGTGTTCAAAGCCGCACGACTTGCCCAACGCAACGTTCCCGTGTCGCCGTCGCTAGATCGGGTCGTTCCGGAGGAGCCTTGCGGTCTGGATCCCCGCTCGAAGATCAGACTCAACAAACTGCAGAAACGCCTTCGCAGAGAAGTCGGAAGAGCGATCGTCGACTATTCCATGATCGAATCCGGAGACCGCGTGATGGTCGCGTTGTCCGGAGGCAAGGATTCGTTCACCCTGCTCGACATACTGATCAGTCTGCAATGCAACGCGCCGGTGGAATTCGAGTTGATTGCAGTGAATCTCGATCAGAAACAACCCGGCTTTCCACAGCATGTGCTGCCGGAATACCTCGAAAGCCGTAACATTGCCTGCCATGTCATCGAGCAGGATACCTACAGCGTCGTCAAACGGGTGATTCCGGAAGGCAAAACGACCTGCGGATTGTGTTCGAGGCTGCGCCGCGGAGCCCTTTACAATTTCGCGAAACAGCACGGAATGACCAAGCTGGCTCTCGGGCATCACCGGGACGATATCATCGAAACCTTCTTTCTGAACCTTTTCCACGGAGGAACCCTGAAGGCGATGCCGCCGAAATTGTTGAGTGACGACCAAAACCATATTCTGATCCGGCCGCTCGCTTATTGCCGGGAAAAGGATATCAGCGCCTACGCGGCATTGCGGGATTTTCCGATTATTCCGTGCAATCTGTGCGGCTCTCAGCAGAACCTTCAGCGCCAGGCGATCAAGCAAATGTTGAAGATTTGGGACAAACAGCATCCCGGCCGTCTCGAAAGCATATTCAGGGGCCTCCAGAACATCGCTCCCTCGCAGCTTGCGGATCTCAATCTGTTCGATTTTACGAGCCTCGACCGAAAACGGAAAACGCGGACCGATGAATTGCAGGATTTTCAGCAGCCCGGCCAATCGGGAAGGATCGCGCAGTGATCGTTTTATTTACCGATTTCGGAAACGAGGGCCCCTACCTGGGACAGGTCGAAGCGAAACTTTACGCGGAAGCCGGGAACGTTCGGGTGGTGCAACTGGTGAACAACGCGCCGGCCGGCGACCCGCGCCTGAGCAGCTACCTGCTTGCCGCGACCAGCGCCGATTTTCCCGCGGGAAGCGTGTTTTTGTGCGTGGTGGACCCGGGCGTCGGGGGCGAGCGCCTTCCGATCGTACTGAAAGCGGATGATAAATGGTATGTGGGGCCGGACAACGGCCTGTTGAATTCCGTGGCGGTACAGGCCGAGAAGGTTCATTGGTGGATCATCCACTGGAAACCCGAGAAACTGTCGGCGAGCTTTCACGGCCGGGACCTGTTCGCCCCGATCGCGGCGCAGTTGGCCATTGGCAACCATCCCGACGAAAATGAATGCTATCCGGGTCCGGATTTGGATTCCTGGCCGGCGGACATTGCCACGATTATTTATATCGACCATTACGGCAACGCGATAACCGGGTGGCGCTATACACGGGATCTCGACAATAAAATTCTGGTGTGGAACCGCTATCATTCGATTGAGCAGGCCCATACGTTCTGTGATGTCGAACCGGGCCGCGCGTTCTGGTACTGTAACTCCAGCGGCTTGATCGAAGTCGCCGTGAATCAGGGCCGGGCCGATGAAAAGCTCGGTTTAGCGCCGGGCAGCGGTTTCCGATTTCAGGATCGGATATCCGCGACGATTGTGTGAAATTCCCGCACGGCTCAAGCTCCAAACAGCATGAGGACGGTTCGGATTCTGACCTTTAGCACGCTCTATCCGAACAATGTCCAGAAAGGGCATGGGATTTTCGTCGAGCAGCGGCTGCGGCATTTGCTGAAATTGGGCGGAGTGGAGTGCAGAGTGGTGGCCCCGGTACCGTGGTTTCCGTCCAGCGCCCGGCGGTTTGGCCGTTACGCGCTGTTTTCGAAAATCCATTCCCGGGAGGAACGCTTCGGAATTCCGATCGATCACCCGCGCTATCCGGTCATTCCGAAGATCGGGATGACGATCGCGCCGTTGTTGTTGGCGATTTTCGCCTATCCCGCGGTCTCCAGATTGCTTTCCGGGGGTTATGAATTCGATCTGATCGATGCCCATTACTATTATCCGGACGGAGTTGCCGCGGTCATGCTTGCGAAATGGCTGAACAAACCGGTTGTGATTACGGCCAGAGGTACGGATATCAATTTGATACCCGATTACATTTTGCCTCACAGGATGATTTTATGGGCGGCCGGAAAAGCGGATCGGAGTATTACGGTTTGTCAGGCGCTCAAGGACGAAATGATTCGTCTCGGAGCGGATGCCGATAAAATCCATGTATTCAGAAATGGCGTGGATCTCGAATGTTTCCAGCCGCTGGATTATGTTTCGATCCGGAAAAAACTCGGGATCAACCGGCCTACCCTGTTGTCGGTGGGTCATCTGGTTGAACGGAAGGGTCACCATCTGGTGATCGAAGCCTTGCGGGATCTTCCGGAATATCAATTGCTGATTGCCGGAGACGGCGAAGAATTGCGCAATCTCGAAAATCTCGTTCGGGAGATTGATGTCGCGGATCGAGTAATTTTTCTGGGCGCTTTATCGCACGCGCAACTGGTCGAATATTATAGTGCCGTGGACAGCCTGGTTCTCGCGTCCAGCAGGGAGGGCTGGGCCAACGTGCTATTGGAATCCATGGCCTGCGGTACACCGGTCGTGGCCACCCGCATTTGGGGAACGCCGGAAGTGGTGACTCGTCCCGAAGCCGGAATCTTGATTGACGATCGGTCCGGCGGAGCGATAGCAGCCGGAGTCCGTCAGCTCATGATGAACCCGCCAAGTCGGACGATGACCCGGAAATATGCCGAGAATTTCGCTTGGGAAAGTAGCGTACGGGCCGTCGAAGAAACGTTCAGGGCCGTGCTGGAAAAACGCAATTCTTCATAGCCTCTTCGCCTTCGGGTTCAGAACAGCGATCCCGCAACCACGGTCAGCAGTACAAATACGACCAACCCACCTTGAGAATCAAGAAGGAGCGATCGTCGAAAATGGAGCATTCCGGAAATTCCAGTTCTTGTGACCACAAGACCGGTCAGCGCAATGGCCGATAGTAGCGGGACGCTCAAGGCCGGTCGTTCGCAGAACGGGCAGGGGTGTCGTTCACCGGGATCGAAATAATTGCAATTTTCGACGAATCCGGACCAGGGCCAGGCGCATCCGCAGCCGAACAGATAGCCGCACAGCGGGGTAATAACGATCAAGATTCCAAGCAGGGTGATCGATTCCGGAGTCCAGGGAGCGGGTTTCGGCGCAGGCACGGTTAGTAGTGTGTTTGGTACAGCGTAAGTCCATTATCGTGACAGATCGTTCCAGAGACAAGGTTTCCGGATTCCATAAACTTTTAACCGTCTTTGGCTACACTATAGGAGATGTGAATCGCGCTCCTCCCGGATTCAGGAGTGGCGGGCCCGAAGGGTGTTTCAGTATCCGGAAGGAAATGCTTTGCTTCAGTCGAAATTTTTCCAAAAGTTTAAATGACCCGGTTATGCAGGTTGGTTGAGATGAGCGAGATTGACGGGAAAGTGAATGAAAAGGTTGTTCAGTGGGTTACCTTCTGTCTGGGTGATGAAACCTACGGCATCATGGTCATGCAGGTCCAGGAGGTCTTGAGAATTCCGGACATCGCACCGGTTCCGGGATCCGCCGACCACGTCGTGGGGATCATCAATCTCCGGGGTAACGTCGTCACGGTGGTCGATTCGCGGCATCGGTTCGGATTGCCTCCCAAAGAGCTGGATGATGCTTCACGCATCGTGGTGACCGAAGTCGATAATCAAATCATCGGAATACTGGTCGATAGCGTGGCGGAAGTCGTGGAGCTGAAATCTTCGGATATCGAGGCGGCGCCGAACGTGGGCAACGATGAAAGTGCAAAATATATTCAGGGAGTGAGCAGCCAGAACGGAAAATTGCTGATCCTGGTCGATTTGATCAAATTTCTTGATATCGACGAACTGGTCGAGATGGAATGTTTGTAATTTGGATTGCCTGCCTCGCGATGCAATCGATTCGATGATGCCGCTTTAAGAAAGGAATGCTCGTGAATGCATTGCTGATGGTCACCCTGGGCGTGACCGGGATGCTTGGTATCCTGGTAATTTATTTGTGGCGGGAGGCCGTCCGATTGCGCGATGCAATGAGATCCGTACAAGTTGCGGTCAATGCATTCGGAAACGACATCGCGGGTCTGTGTCAGGCGGGAGTCTGCCAGGACAGCCGAATCTCGGATCAGGGCCGGCAGTTGCAGAAACTCGTGGAACGGATCGAAGACCTGGGTCACCAGGATCAGGCGGGCCGCTCCTTCCATGCCGCCATTGCGGCGGCGCGCAGGGGCGCCGATGTCCAAGTGCTGACCGAGCAATGCGGAATCACGCGGGATGCTGCGGAATTATTGGTTCGCCTGCACGGTTCCGCGTCAGGGTGAGAAGGGTAGCTGCGGTGCGTGACTGGAAGCTGACCGGCATGGCCGGCCGTTCTAAACAAAAAGCCCGCTTAAACAGCGGGCGATTTTTTTCTTATTATTTTTATCCGATTCGTTACTAACCGACTCTTCGACGAGTTGCGATCCATAACATCTCAACAGTGGTATTGTTGTTATTATGCTTTGTTTTTATTATCTGCCCCTTGGGCCTTCCTCCTCTTGGACGATTCTATGATCGCGCTCTTTCCGTAAGCTGCGCGAGATTCTAAAGGAAATTACCGGGATATCCAACCTTTTTTTGCCGGAATTTCGGAATTTTTTTGTATCGTCATAAAATTGTAATATTTAACAGTAACTTAGAAATTTAGGCGATTTCAAATTTCCATCCGAAACCGCTATTACGGGCTTTCCGCGAGCGCTGAATTCGGAATTTGACGCCGTTCAAAATACGCAAGACCTCTAGTACAATCTCAAACCTTTCACACAGGACTCGAGTCCCGGGTCCTCCAAGGTGTAATTGTACGATGTTAAGAATCTTCAGCGGCTGTTTGCGACGCATTCCGGCTGTCGCATTGCAGGTCTTGACTGTCTTCCTCTCAGGCATTTTTCCGGCAGACGGGGGGTCGGCCGGGCAATTGGAAATCGTGTTCCTGGCCTTGGAGACGAAAATCCCGGCCGCGCTTTCCAATCTCGATCCGATCATACGAGACGAGGGCGTTCCGGGAGCTGAACTGGCGGTCCGCGACAACAACACAACCGGCCGTTTTACCGGCCAGAATTTCAAGGTGACTGTTGCCGAGGTCGCGGACCCCGATGCGGCGATTGACACCTTTCGGAATAAAGTCAAGGAAGGGCGGAGCGTGTTTGTCACAAGGTTGCCTTCCGAGGTGATCCGGCAAATTGCCGCGCTTCCGGAATCCGCGGCCAGTCTGATTCTGGATATTTCGACCGTGGACGATGCGCTGCGTGTCAATCTATGCCATCCGGGTATCCTGCATATTCGGCCGAGCCGCGCGATGCGCACCGATACGCTGGCCCAATATATGTTGAAAAAGCGTTGGCGGAAGTGGTTTCTGGTCATCGGTCCGAGTCCCGCGGATGCTTTGTATGCCGATGCGGTTCGGCGGGCCGCCAAACGTTACGGCATGACGATCGTCGCGGAACAGAACTGGCAGTCGAGTCATGACGCGCGTCGTACTGCGGAGTCCGAGGTTCCGGTTTTGACGCAGGCCGGCGATTACGATGTTCTGGTCGTGGCCGACGAGCAGGGTCTGTTCGGGGAGTATCTGGCCTACCGAACCTGGCTGCCGCGGCCGGTCATCGGTACTCAGGGATTGGTCGCGACCGCTTGGGACCGAAACCATGAACAGTGGGGAGCTGTACAGCTGCAGAATCGCTTCAGGGAAAGCGCGGGTCGTTGGATGAGCGAGCAGGATTATACGGCCTGGCTCGCGGTGCGCGTGATCGGGGAGGCCGCGACCCGTACCGGACAGATGGAACCGGAGAGTTTGAAGTCCTTCATCCGAAGCCCCGATTTTTCGGTGGCTGGATTCAAGGGCAAAAAATTGTCGTTTCGGTCTTGGAACGGTCAACTCAGGCAACCGATTCTACTCGCCGCGGCAAGGTCCTTGGTCGGTGTGGCGCCTCTGGAAGGTTTTCTTCATCCGAAAGATGAACTCGATTCGTTGGGTTACGACGAGAGCGAAGTCGAATGTGGACCCGAAAATGCCATCCTGTTGAAATAGGGCCGCAGGATCGGTTGGATCTTGAACAGGTTGCAGGCTGGTGTACTTCTGAAAATGTTGGCGTCGAAAGGGGATAAATTGGAACGGGAAGGAACGAGTACGCACAAGGCTTCCTGGTTCCTGATTCAAGCCGAACAGCAATTCTCATTTTGAGTCACTGAGCAGGCGCTGCCGGGCATCGTCGTGCAGGGGATAGAGTAGAACCCGCTTCGGTGCTGTGCCGTGACGCTGGTGGTCTAAGATTCTCTGGATGGTTGTTCCACGAGCCGCCCCGAACAATTTTAATATTGGCGGCTGTATTGTTCACAGGATTCGTTTCAGCACCTTCCCGATCGTAAAAACCGGCATCGTAGAAATCCTGCACCCACTCCCAGACATTTCCGCTCATCTGATAAAGCCCATAGCCGTTCACGCCATATTTCTCCACGATCACGGGCGCTGTAGTTTCGTAGCCGTCCTCGTCACCGCTTCCGTTGGCTTTCGCATCCAGTTCGTCCGAATCGTTGCCGAACGACCATTGGTACCCTTCAGGCCCCCTCGCCGCCTTCTCCCACTGCGCTTCAGTCGGAAGCTGCTTGCCCATGAACTGGCAGTACGCCTCGGCCTCGTACCAACTGACTCCGACGACCGGATGGTCGTTCCGATTGAATTCTTCATCGCTCCATAGCGCCCGACCCCCTGGGTCCTTCGAACCGTATCCGCCGGCCTCGATGAATTTCCGGTAGGCCTCATTGCTCACTTCGGTTATATCCATCAGGAATCCGTCGAGCCGGACATCGTGGGGTTTTGCATCGAAATCCACCCCGTCTTTATTGTCCTTATCCCCCATCCGGAACTCGCCTGGAGGAATAAAAACCATGCCGGAGGGAATATTGTCGGGACGGGATACCAGCTTCACTTCGACCCGGTCATCCAGCCCCTCGATATGCACCGGATATTGCAACGCCGGCGTTTCGGAGTTGTCGGTCAGCATATAGTCGGCGGAGCCCGGAAGATCTATCGTATTCCCATCGAGTTTCAACTTTTCGGCCGGATACTTCTGATTATCCAAATAATGTTGGATCCGCTTCAGGATCATCCGCCCTTTTTTGGCGTCGTCTATGGCCAGTACACCTATTCTGTTCTCGATGCGGTACCGGGTGTTTTGTTGATCCATAAAAAACTTGAATGCCGTCCCTGAAAGACCGAAAAATGCAAGCCAGGCCATTCCAACCACCAGCCAACCTGCGCGAAGACTTTTGTCCAGCAACTCCTTTTCGCGGGCATTCCGCTTCAAATCCGAAAAACGGCGAATCTGCGGGGCCTTGCGCAGCGGGATCCGGGTGTTCGGATCGACCGCATATTGCTCCAGATAATGCCGAAAAGCATAATTCGCCTTCTTCACCTCATCCGTGATGGAACCCGAGATCTCGTTGACCCTGGCGATCAGGTATTCGTGGGTGAACTCATAGCGCCAGGGTTCCTGGTCCTGGACCTCGCGCAAAAGCCTGGCCTGGACGAAGCTATTCAGAATGTCGCGCACTATATCCTCTTTCTTCTGCGTCCTTTCACTGATCTCTCGAAGCGTCAGCGCGAGTTTGGTGTTATCTTCGGAAATCAGGCTGCGCAGCACCGGTATCACATCCTGGTCGCTGCCCGATAAACGCACGACATCTTCGAGATAACTGTGTACGAGGGCTTCCTTCGCGCCGGTCTGCTCATATTGTTCTTCGTCGTATATATGCCTGCGCTGCATCTGCAGGCAGACGATCTGAAGCTCCGTGGGCAATACCCGCCCGTTCACCGCAAGATCTTCCGCGACCCGGCCGCTGAGTCCGGTCTGAAACGGCAGACTGACGCGGCGCGCGGAGCGTTCGATGATCTCGGCCGCCTGGCCCGTATCGAAATTTTCCAGCGTAAAAACTTTAGTGGTTGAAAGCGGCTCGTCGATATAGTGTGTGAATTTGTGTATCCGCGACAGAAAATCCTCGCGCAGCGTGAACAAAAATTTCACTGCGAGGTCGGCGTCCCGGATACACGCGGAGACGAAAGTCATGAAGGGATCGCGCGAGTCTGCGGTCGGAAAATGAATAAAAAATTCCTCGAACTGATCGCAGCACAAAACCAGCGTCGAACCGGTCGCGGTGCTGGCCCTGGCCAGATATTCTTTCAGCGCTTCATCCTGTTTCGCGTCGATTTTGGATGCCTTCCCGACCGCTTTCCGGATCACCGTATCCGGATCGTTGAGGAGCCGCAGATAAACCGCGAGGCAGCCCTGTTCCGCGAGTTTCGGGATCAGTCCCGCGTTCAGCAGCGAAGTCTTGCCGCTGCAAGACTCGCCGCTCAACACGCCGAAGCGGAAATCGTTGCGGCTCACCATGCGCAACAGTTCACCGGTTTCACTGCCGCGCCCGAAGAAATGGTCGCGGTCCTTGCCCTCGAAAGAGTTGAGCCCGATGAAGGCTGAATCGGTGACCTCGCCCGGAAGCTCCGCTTTTTTCTTTTTCGATTCCCGGTAGAAGATCCAGCCAAATGCACCTAAGACAATCGCCCCGGCAATGATCGCGGCGATCATCTTGCTTTGGTCCCAGGTTTGAAATACCGCGATCGTCGAAGAAACGAACGAAAACACCAGAACGACTAGATTCTGTGTTTCCGTTAGCGACTTGATTAATCCAGGTACCGTGATTCTCGATTCATCAGGATTCCCGGCCATCCATCTATGCTCCCCCGTATTTTGTTATTGTGACCGTTTCAGCCAGCAATTCTCATTATGGCCTGAAAGGCGCATCCGACTGAACCTGACCCGGCAGCGCTAGCGGTTCTCGAAGCGGTTGTAATCGAATAGCGCCGCTTCGACCGGTTCGGCCTTGCGATACGCATCGTGCAGGGAATCGCTCCAAGCCCAAAAATCCGGATCGGTGCGGCGCACCGCGAAATCCTCGGAAAGCCTCGCGTAATCCTGTTCCGAGCGCAGATTCTCGATCAGGTGAATAAAGTCATCCAGCCGATTGCCGGGGACCCGGTAGAAGGCATTCGGATAGGCGCCCAGAAAGCCGCGCGCGACTGTCAGGGTATCTTCGTCCGGCAAGCGTCTTTCCTCCTCGGAAAACAGTTCGGAGATGTTGCTGTGGGCGCTGTTCCGAATCAGGGTGTAATGACGCTCCCGCCCGTCGGGATCCCGAACCGTCAGAAAGCTGATCTCCGGAAGAAAGGCGAGCGCTCTGCCATGCATCGTCGCGAGCCTTAAAAGCGCCGGCCGGTCGCTGTCCGACGGATGCATTTCCGCCAGATCGTAGCGACGGTCCAAAACGGGCGCCAGACGCGCCTTCCAAAGACCGAACACTTCCTGCAGAGGGTCGCCGGTTTTGAAATCGATTCCGGTATCCTGAGCGAAATAGGCTTTGCTGCCGTTCAGATACGATTTCACGTCATCGCCGACTCCGCGATACCAGGAATCGCGCACTCGGTTGCGCGCGTCCATGGGCAGCAGGGCCAGAAAATTCATCTCGCCCTCCATGCGCAGAAAATCCATGTACAAGCGGGCCTCCAATTCGTGTGCGGTATTGCCATAGACATCGAAGCCTGCGACCAACAGATAGTGGATGCGCTCCAGCAAGGGATAACCCATGATCATGACGCTCTGGGGCTGATCGCCCAGGAGCCCCTGCACCACGCTCGCGCTGTCGAAATGCCGCAAGATGGTCAGCGCGGCATTGCGGTTGACCCCGTCCCCGTCCCACAGCAGGGACAGCGTGGGGCGGTTGTCGCCTTTGAAGTGCTGATTCACGAATTCGGATTTGCGGCGTAAATATTCGGTTTGCTGGTCCGAGTAGGCCAGCCATTTGATCAATCGGGCGTTACTCTGCTGCTCGGTCGGCAGATGGACGTCCTTCAGGACGCTTGCTAAAAATGCCGCATTTTCATTGACCACTCTGAGATCCGGGTGAATGAAACCGACCCAGAAATGGTCGGTGATTACATTCAGAGCGACCTGTCCGCGGCACACGGGGCCTTTGATGAAGCCCATCACGGTGAATTGCGCCTCGTCCAGCATCAGGCGGTAACGCGAACGCGCGGGCAGTTGTTCGAACGCGACAAAGGGGTTCGCCGCGACCTCGGGTTCGTAGGAGGGCAGTTTCGTCACGGTATACGGTTCATCCAGGAACCAACCCTTGATCCGCGCCATGCGCGCCGGATTCAGCGCATAGGGCATGTGGGTCTTCGAAACCAGCGTCGAGCGATGCGGGCGCAGGCGGTAATAGACGCGCTTCACACCGGGATCATCGAAGGGGCGGCGGGTAGCGATCAGATCGATGGGCCGCCCCGGCGGGGTCCTGGAGCGCACCAGTTCGAAATAGTCGCCCAACGGCAAATCGTCGAAATAAAGGTGGGCCAGGAACCAATGCTCGTAGACATACCGGCTCATCAATTGGGTCTTGAGATCCGGGCCGTTCAGAAAGGTCTCCCACTCGGCGACACGGCTCCGCTGCGCGGGGCCGAGCCGCGGCTCGGAAGCCGCGGGAGCCCCCGCTTCGAGCCACTCGATCAGGATCCGGTTTTCCTGCCCGGATAGCGCCGGGAAGCCATAGGGCATGCCCCACTCGGGGTGTTCCGACTCGAAATCATCGATCTCCTCGATGGCCGCACACTGCTGGTCGCGGTCCAAACCAAAATCGAAGCGATCCGGCGGCAGCAAGCCGCTCCGCGGGAAATCGAGGCGGTGCTTGAGCGCGAGCAAGCGCGCCATCACGCCGGCTTCACGGTTTGCCTTGGCACTCGGCCGCCGTTCGTTGAGTACCGGAAAAAACCCTTGGTTCCGCCATTCGGTATTGCTCCCGGCATCCTGAAACAAGCGCGTCGGTTCGGCCGCGAAAAGGCGCGCGGAATCGTACACCCGGTCCTTGTGCGCGCCGCGCGTGACACCCTCGTAGCTGCCGAGTTGCAACTGGCAGGGCGCGTCGTAGCAGGCATGGCATACGACGCAACGGCTGTCGAGAATGGGCTTGGCATCGCGCCGGTAATCCACCGGTGAAACCGGGCCTTGCAAGCGGTCGAAACGCGCGGGATCGGCTTCACCGTACAGATGGTCCCATGAGCGACCGTAATACGCGGCGCATCCCGAGATCAGGATTACCAGAAATAATGCGGCGATAGCACGCATCGGCCCTCTCCAGAAACGAGCGCGCGGCGCTGAGTCAACGACCTGCACCGGGTCTCCTGATTTGCAATGGAAACTACTTGCCAAGCTTTAAATAAATCGGGTTGACAACTTTCAAGTGAAAATAAGCGATGGCGGACCCGACGGACGTAATGATCGCAAAAACATAAATAGCGCCCATTACTTTTCCGGTACGTATCTTTCTGATCGCATCGGCCAGTTTTTTGATCGCCCGGAACCGTTTGGGCAATCGTTTGAGCAGAAACCAGGCCGCCAAACCCAAAACCAGTATGCCGGCAAGCAGCGAGGGGCTCTCGAACGTAGTGCGTATATAGGTAATCAATTCGGTCAAAAGCCACCACAGAATCGACAGGGCGACCAGAATCAATATCCCGCCGAGGATGCGCCCTTTCAATCCGATCAAGCGAAACACCTTGAAAAATAGGTCCGAGGCTACATTCAAGTGCTTGATCAGCTTGGCCGGTTCGTCGGTTATTACGCTGCGTATATTCAGGAACTTCCATTTTCCGGCCGGGGCCGCGTTCAAACCGGCCGATTGGTTGATGAAACGATCACACAAGCAATAACCGTCATACATCAGTGCGTTGGCTTCGATATCGGAAAACGCATCCAAATCGGTGCGAATCGACGACAGCAGATAAATTTGCCCATCGCTTTGTTCGTCACTGGTGATTGCGGGGCCGGAAAAGGCCGGAAAATCCTTCGTCG
>JAKEEL010000145.1 GCA_022616595.1 Methylococcaceae bacterium | reverse complement strand
TGCGGGGTATTGCCCGAATCTTGCCGCGCGCTCGGCCGCGGAAACCGGCTTTAATTCGTCTTGTTTGCTCGCGGCTCCTTCGATCATGCCGGCCCCTACCGTCACATTGCTCAGGCGGTCGATTACGATAAAGGCGCCGGTACCGATGCTCTTGCGGTAAGCATCGAAGCTGATCGGACTGTTCAGAGAGAATTCGCACAGGCCGATTTCATTCAGTTTCAGACAGTCGGTGGAATAATTTTCCAGGGTATTCACATCGGTGCGGTGGTGGATTCGCGACACCGATCCTGTGACCATGCGCGTACCGTGTTTGATGTAATACTCCTTTCCGGGATTCATCGGAGCTTCGGTCATCCAGACCAGCATCGCATCGAAATGATTCGACACGATTGCCAGGTCATCGGACCGGCAGATCATATCCCCGCGGCTGACATCGATCTCATCCTCGAGCGTGACGGTGAGCGCCATCGGCGGAAAGGCTTCATCGAATTCCCCGTCGTGGGTCACGATCGATTTGATCCGGCTTCTCAAGCCCGAAGGGAGCACGGTGATGCGGTCGCCTTTCTTGATTACACCCGATGCCATCGTGCCGCAATAGCCTCTGAAATTCAGATTCGGCCGATTCACGTACTGGACCGGAAGGCGCATGTTTTCGAAATTATGGTCGCTCGATATTTCAATCGATTCCAAAATTTCCATCAAGGCTTGACCCGCATACCAGGGGGTATTGGCGCTCCGGCTCACGACATTGTCGCCCTTGAGCGCCGATATCGGGATGAAACGAATATCCTTCGCGTTAAGTTTGCATGAAAATTCGGTAAAGTCCTTCTGGATCCCGGAATATACGGACTCACTGAACTCCATCAGATCCATTTTGTTGATCGCGACGATCAGATGCTGGATTCCGAGCAGCGAGGCGATGAAACTGTGTCTTTTGGTCTGGGTCATGACGCCGTTCCGCGCGTCGATGAGAATGATCGCGAGGTCGCAGGTCGAAGCCCCGGTCGCCATGTTGCGCGTATATTGTTCATGCCCTGGCGTGTCGGCGATGATGAACTTCCGGTTCGCGGTCGAAAAGTAGCGGTACGCGACATCGATCGTGATCCCTTGTTCGCGCTCCGCCTGCAGGCCATCGACCAGGAGAGCCAGGTCGATGTCTCCGCCCGTGGTTCCGGATTTCACGCTGTCGGCCCTGACCGCGGCGAGCTGATCTTCATAAATCAATTTCGAGTCGTGCAGAAGACGGCCGATCAATGTGCTTTTGCCGTCGTCCACGCTGCCGCAGGTCAAAAGGCGCAGCAGTTCCTTGCGTTCATGCTGGGCCAGGTAAGCGTCTATATCGGTGCTGATCAAATCGGATTGGTGCGACATGGGAGCCTAAAATTGTCGTTGCTGAAACTCGGAACCGCGATCGATTCGTATGCAAAGGACAGGTTCGAAGTCGGGCTAAAAGTAACCCTCGCGTTTCTTTTCTTCCATCGACCCGGCCTGATCGTAGTCGATCACACGGCCTTGGCGTTCCGAACTCTTGGTGAGCAGCATTTCCTGAATGATCTCGGGCAGCGTGGTCGCTTCGGATTCCACGGCTCCGGTCAGGGGATAGCAGCCGAGGGTTCGGAAGCGCACGTTTCGCATCTCGGGTCTCTCGCCCGGAGCAAGAGGCATCCGTTCGTCGTCCACCATGATGAGCACCCCGTCGCGCGCGACGACGGGCCTTGGCTTCGCGAAATAGAGCGGGACGATCGGGATCTTTTCGAGATGGATATATTGCCAGACGTCGAGTTCGGTCCAGTTCGACAGTGGAAACACCCGAATACTTTCACCCTTGTCGATCTTTCCGTTATAGATATTCCATAATTCCGGCCGCTGGTTTTTCGGATCCCAACGATGGTTTCGGTCGCGGAACGAATAAACCCGTTCCTTGGCCCGGGATTTCTCCTCGTCGCGCCGGGCGCCCCCGAAAGCCGCGTCGAACCGGTATTGGTCGAGCGCCTGCTTGAGCGCCTGTGTTTTCATGACGTCGGTATGCTTTTTACTGCCGTGGCTGAAGGGACCGATTCCCTGCTTGACCCCGTCCTGATTGATATAGACGATCAGATCGAGACCCAACTCCCGGACGTGGCGATCCCTGAACTCGATCATTTCGCGAAATTTCCACGTGGTGTCGACATGCATCAGCGGAAAGGGCGGTTTCCCGGGATGGAAGGCCTTCAGCGCGAGATGCAGCATGACCGCCGAATCCTTGCCGATCGAATACAGCATGACCGGTCGTTCAAATTCCGCGGCCACTTCGCGGATGATGTGGATGCTCTCGGCTTCCAGCTGTTTCAAATGGGTCAGGGTATAATTCATCATCGGGATGAAGGGTGATGTGCGCGGACAACCACTGCCGAGTCTAACATTAGCGACTGTTGCTGCTCGGCTTTGGCAACTATTAATTAATGTAATTATTATAATTCGAATCCTGAAATTCAGGTAAAGACCGCGCCGGGGTTGTTTAAAATAGGTTCACTCAGATCGTGCCCTGAAACGCCGCCGCAGCATTTCCAGCATCAGTGTGACACTCAGGAACACCGCCATGCTCAGACTTCCTGTGACCAGGGGATGCCAGCCGCAAAGTTGGACCGCACGCGAATTCGCGAAATAGATCGCCAATCCGAACAGGATAAATCCCGAAACCTCTTTCAAATCATAGCGAACGGGGTAATATCGCCGGCTCAAACTGTAAGACAGCGCGCACATGACGAAATAGCAGATCAAATGCGCCCACGCCGAGCCCAGATAGCCGAAAATGGGGATCCACCAAACGTTCAACGCGACGGCGATCCCGGCGCCGATCAGGGCCACCAGCGCGCCCAGGCCGGTTCGATCGGTGAGCTTGTACCAGACGGAAAGGTTGACGTAGATGCCGAGGAACAGGTTCGCAAGCAGCAGGATCGGGACGACCCCGAGCCCTACCCGAAACGGTTCGCCGATAAAATACTTGAACACATCCAGATACAGGGTCACGAGCAGAAACACGAACACGCAGAAAATCACGAAGTAGCGCATCACGTCGGCATACAGCCTGGCAGATTCTTTTTTACCGGCCTGCGCGAAAAAAAACGGTTCGCCCGCGTAGCGAAACGCCTGGATGAACAGAGACATCAAAATCGACAGCTTGTAGCAGGCGCCGTAAACGCCGAGCATGTGCAGATTGGTCTGAAGATCATAGGGAAGCAGGGCCTTCATGATCGCCCGGTCGAGCGTTTCGTTGACCGCTCCGGCGAGTCCGATCACCACCATCGGCAGGGAGTAGCGCAGCAGTCGTGCCAGCATTCCGAAATCGACACCGGCCTTCAACCCGGAAAGCTGCGGCAAGAGCAGGATCACTTTGAACACGCTCGCGATCAGGTTCGCGATGAAAATATAACCGATTCCCACGTTAGGATCGTACCAGCGGGCCGAAAACGAGTCCGGGGAAGTTTCGAAGGCATGGCGGCAGTATACGATCAGGTAGAGATTGAGCGCGACCGCGACCAGGATCTCGGCTATTTTGATCGCTGCAAAGCGCAGAGCCTGGTTCTCCGCGCGCAGCCTCGCGAATGGAATCGCGGCCGCCGCATCGAGCGCAAGAATCGAACCGAACCAAACCAGGTATTCGGGGTGGCTTTGGTATTGAAGCGCCGGGGCCAACCAGTCCGACCCGGCGTAGAGTACGGACAGAAACACCGAGTCGATCAGTAATACACAATACAAGGCGGTGGAATAGGTTTTGTCCTCGGCCGCCGCGCGAAAGCGAAAATACCCGGTTTCCAAACCGCATACCAGAACCACCGCGAAAAACCCCGCATACGCGTAGAACTCCGAGACCACCCCGTATTCCGCGGGTGTGAACAGATAGGTGTACAGAGGAACCAGGAGGTAATTGATAAACCGGCCGAGGATGCTGCTCAGGCCGTAAACCGCGGTTTGGGATGCCAGTTGCTTGAGGGGATTCACCCGATTATGGTCGATTGGTCCGTTTGGGTCCCTTTAAGATAACAGATGGACGCGCCAAAGGAGAATCGAAAAATGCCGCGCGGACCGCCTCGGACAACCGGCGTGAAAGGCGCTCTGCCGCCGGATCTCGCAGTTTTGGCCAATACGGTACGGCGAACGTGCTGGCATTTAACATTCCGGAACATTCACGGCCAGACCGCCGCGCGAGGTTTCCTTGTATTTGGATTTCATATCCCGGCCGGTTTGTTTCATGGTCGCGATCACCTTGTCGAGCGAAACGCGGTGTTCGCCGGTGCCGCGCAGTGCGATCTGGGCCGCGTTGATGGCCTTGACCGCCCCCATCGCATTGCGTTCGATGCAGGGAACCTTGACCAGGCCGCCGATCGGATCGCAGGTCAGTCCGAGGTTGTGTTCCATTGCGATTTCCGCCGCGTTTTCCACCTGCCGCGGAGTTCCGCCGACGGCTTCGGTCAAAGCTCCCGCGGCCATCGAACTCGCGGAGCCGATTTCTCCCTGGCATCCCACTTCCGCGCCTGAAATCGAGGCATTGATCTTGTACAAAATGCCGATTGCCGCCGCCGTGAGCAGAAAGCGAATGATTCCTGCGTGATCGGCATTCGGGAAAAACCGATCATTGTAATGCAACACCGCCGGAATGATTCCGGCCGCGCCATTGGTCGGCGCGGTCACGACCCGTCCGCCCGCTGCATTCTCCTCGCTGACCGCCAGCGCGTAAAGATTGACCCACTCGAGTTCCACGAGATTGCCGAAGGTCGAGCAGGGTTTGTTCGGATCGCTCAATTGCCTGAAGAAATCAGGAGCCCTGCGTTTGAGCCTGAAGCCGCCGGGCAAGATTCCCTCGGTCCGGCAGCCGCGCCCGACGCAAGCGCGCATCACCTCCCAGATCCGCCACGAATTCACAGGCCGCCTTCATCGGACCTACGGTATGTGAACTCGAAGGTCCGATCCCGATTTTGAACAGTTCGAAGGTGCTGATAAACAAGGGGTTGCTCCGTTTTTTGGCGAATCGTTGTCAGCCCTCGCCAAGTTCGAAACGGACCTGGCTTCGTTGATCGCCGTACAAAAGGCCATCGATCATTTGCCTATTGTAATTCTCAGCGAGTCTGGTCAAAATCATAGCAACGGCAATGCCATGCTCTCCCGGAATGCAGCGCTGCGCCATGCTGTCGTTTCTCTGAAATGCCGAGGGGTACCTCGTCACGGGTGCATCGGCGGCGGTTTGACTATTGTTTGACTACAATCGGGACTGAAAGGTTTTTCGGCGGGTGAGGTCTTAGATCCAGTCTTCTTTTCGGGGTGTTCGGCCGGAAACCGGCCGGTCTTCCGTCCGGGCGGGTGCGGTCGCTCAACCCGAATGATCAACACGCCAAACGAGCCCGGCGCATTTTCAGGCCAAAACGATTGCTTTAAGCCTCTCTTGGCTTGTTCCTTGCCTAATCAATTAGAAATGATCCCGGAGCCCTCATGATTGACAAGACACTTGCTATCGTTCTGGCCGGAGGGAGCGGTTCCCGCCTGCGCCCGTTGACCGAGCATCGCACCAAATCGGCCCTTCCCTTCGGCGGGAAGTACCGGCTGATCGATTTTACGCTGAGCAATTGCCTGCATTCCGGACTTCGCAAAGTGCTTGTGCTTACTCAATACAAATCCCATTCGTTACAGAAACATCTGCGCGATGGATGGAGTATCTTCATACCGGAATTGGGCGAATACATTACCGCGGTTCCGCCCCAAATGCGCGCGGGCAACAGCTGGTACACCAGCATTCCCAACGCGATCTACCAGAATCGTCATCTGCTCCAACGCAGCAGCGCGGATCTCGTGATCATTCTGCACGGGGAACACATCTACCGGATGGATTACGCCGCGATGATCGACTTTCACAGACAACAGAAAAGCATCGCCACCTTGGCCTGCATCGAACCGGAAGGTCGAAATTTCGGTGCTTTTGGAACCGTGACCGTCGATGAGGACAACCGGGTTCGGAAGTTCTCGAGAAATACCGAGGGCAGGGCGGGCAGGGAGAAAGATGTTCTGATCACCATGGGTGTGTACGTGATTGCCATGAGGACCCTGCTCGAAAGTCTCGAAAAGAACCATGCGGCTGGCCATTTCTCCGGTGATTTCGGGTTGGATATGCTTGCCGATCTGGTTCCGGACAACCCGGTCTATGCGTATCGCTTCGGTAAGGCGAGCGGACGTGTGAGCATCGATAAATTCTGGCGGGATGTGGACAATTTGGACGGCTTCTACCGCACCAATATGGAACTTCTCGATCAATATGCACCAATCAATATCTACCAGGAGGACTGGCCGATTCGCACCTATTCCGGCCAGTATCCCCCGGCGCGTACCATTCCGGGAGATTCCGGATCGGAAGGCTTGTTTCTGAATTCGATCGCCGCGGGAGGCGTGCTCATCGCGGGCGGCGGCGTGCAGCATTCCATCTTGTTTCCGCGCGTTTACCTGGACGATCAGTCGATCGTCGAGAATTCGATCCTTTTCGACAATGTCCGGGTCGGGAAAAAAGCCCGGATCCGGAACGCGATCATCGACAAGAATGTTAAGGTGCCCGCGGGAGAAACGATCGGCTACGATGAAAAGAAGGACAAGCTGCGATTTTCAATCTCGGAACAAGGCATTGTGGTCGTTCCGAGAGATTACCGGTTTGAAAACAAGTCGTAGCGAATCGATCAGGCTCCGGTCGTCCGCAGGCTGAGCTTTTATCCTGCTTCGGATATATACTATAGTATATATCCGAATTGACGCGGGAGAGTGACGATGCCCACAGCAAAGCTGTTTAAGAATGGCCGCAGCCAAGCCGTGCGCCTGCCGGCGGAGTTCCGCTTCGAAGGGAACGAAGTTTCGATTCGCCGCGACCCCGCAACCGGCGATGTGATTCTGAGTCCCTTGAACAAATCGTTCGAAGACTGGCTCAAGTTGCGCGAACGCTTGCTGCCGAAGATCCCGCCGGAAGATCTCGATGTCTTTCTGGCCGATCGCGAACAGGGGCCGGTCACCGAGCGCGACTGGCCATGAGTGCCCTGTGGATGCTGGACAGCAACGCGGTTTCCGCGCTCGTCAAGGGCCGGGCAAAGACTCTGAACTCGCTTCTGACTGCGAGACCCTTTTGCATCTCGGTCATCACCGATGCGGAAATGCGTTACGGATTGGCGCGCCGCCCCCTCCACCCCGATCTCCATACCCTGGTCGAAAGTTTCCTGGCGACAGTCGACATCCGTCCCTGGACGACGGAAACCGCCCGCCGCTACGGCCCGCTGCGCGCTCAATTGGATGCTCTCGGAAAACCGCTTGCGCCCTTGGATCTGCTGATCGCGGCCCATGCACTGAGCGAAAATTGCACGCTGATCACAGCAGATCGCGCTTTCGCCAAAGTCCCCGGCTTGGCTGTCGAGGATGGGGGTTTGGCATGAGTAACGGCGCCCACCTCGAGTAGCAC
Source organism: Methylococcaceae bacterium (assembly GCA_022616595.1). GTDB lineage: Bacteria > Pseudomonadota > Gammaproteobacteria > Methylococcales > UBA1147 > UBA1147. The sequence goes on along the minus strand of JAKEEL010000145.1, from coordinate 831 downwards.
GACGAACACCCGGTGTAGCTGAGCTTACTCGCGGAACAATCTTTCGCTGAGGGCCCGAATATCTCGCTTCTGAAGGTCCGTCTGTTAGCGGAGCTACTTGCGCAACACGTCGCGGGCGGGCTCGCCCCTACAGTCCAATCGAGAAACCGCAGTATGGGTCGATTCGCCGCCCACCGTGAAAAAGAATCCGCCTCGCGTCGTCCTCGATACCAACCTTGTGCTGTCCGCCCTGGCCTTTGCGGGCGGCACGCCGGCCGCAGTGCGGCATGCCTGGCAACAAGGGCATTTAACGCCGCTCGTTGCCAGTCGCACCGCCGCAGAACTGCTGCGCGTGCTGGGATATCCCAAGTTCAAGTTGTCGGCTATCGAGCGAGAAGAGTTGTTTGCCGATTACTACCTTGGTGCGAAACGGTCAGCATCACGGAACCGCCGCCTCTTGTCCCGGCTTGCCGCGACCCCTGCGATCAGCCTTTCCTGGAACTGGCCGTGGCGGGAAATGCCGATTTCCTCGTGATGGGTGACGCGGACCTGCTGGCCTTGGCTGAAGACTTCATCTGTCCAATAGTCAATGTCGCGGAATTCCTCGAAATCCTGGATCGACCAGCATGAGCAACATTTACCGACGACATCGTCACGAAACTCTGGAATCTGTGCACCATTTTCAGAGACGGAGGGTTACTTATCATCAGCATGTCACCGATTTAATCTACCGTTGTTTTTCAAGACGGCACAGGAGACACGAAGATCAGATTCCGGCTGGTTATTGCGTATAGGGTACTGCGGGTTTGGGTTCAGATCTTCCCACGAGTAGAGTCGGGGCGAAAAAATAGT
>JAKEEL010000144.1 GCA_022616595.1 Methylococcaceae bacterium | reverse complement strand
TTCGCGGTGACGTTTTCACCGACATGGCCGTCGCCGCGCGTCGCGGCCCGCACCAGAATTCCGCGCTCATACAGCACGCTCACGGCCAGACCGTCGAGCTTCGGTTCGGCGACATATTCGATGTCTTCCATTTCGAGTCGTTCGCGGACCCGCTTGTCGAATGCGCGCAGCTCTTCATCCGAAAGCGCATTGTCGAGGGATAGCATCGGAACTTCATGCTCAACCGCGGCGAAGGCTTTCAAAGGTTGCGCGCCGACCCGTTCGGTGGGCGAATCGGCGGTCTTCAGCTCCGGATACTGGCGCTCGAGATCCTGCAGTTCCCTGACAAGGCGGTCATATTCGGCATCGCCGATAATCGGATCGTCGAACTGATAATAGCGGGAATTGTGCAAATTGATGTCATTCCGGAGCTGTTCGATCCGGCGCGCCGGGTAATCGGAGCGATATTTCGTCAAGGAAGCGATCCTCCGGACCTTATATAGACCAAATCAACCCGTGACGGGCGCCAATGACTCCCGGATCGCTTCGGTTTTTTCCACTGTCAGGAGCCGGTTTTCCGCGTCGCGGATTTCGCCGCCGATGCGCGCCGCGAGGATATGCACGGTGCGCATCATTTCATCAAAAGCCAGAAGCGGTCGTTCCGATCCCGCAATCTGCAGGAAGAAGACCACGCCGGGTGATTCGAAATGACTCGGATCATCCACGGGAAAGGTGCCGGGTTCGACCATGTTGACCACGCTGAACAACGGCAGCCGGCTTTTGTCCATCTGCTTGTGAAAAATGCTCATGGAACCGTACTCGAGTCCGACCCTGCCGAGCGCATCGAACAGCAGGGTCCCTGAAAAACACATGCCTTCGTGGGCGGTCACCTTGATCTGAACGATGCCGAAGGGATCCGATTCGTGCGCCGCCGGGTCCGCGGTATTCACCGCTTCTTTTTCGGATCCGCCTTTCGAGGCAGCCGGCTCGGTGAACAGCGGGTCGAAGGGTTCTGCGCGCATCGACGGAAGGTCCAGGCGTTCATCGAAATCAAAGGCACCGGCCTTTAGAGAAAAACCATCGGTGTGCGGATAGGAATCGCCCCGAACGCCCATTTCCGGATCGTCCATGCGTTTGCGCCGCAATCGCTCGCGAATATAAATCGCGGCGACCAGAATGACGCCGCAAACCGCAAGTGTCCAGCGAAGATATTCTGTATTCATCAGCCTACCGCCAATTCAACCGCTTCGTCGATATCGACTGCAACCATGCGGGAAACACCGGGCTCGTTCATGGTCACCCCGGCCAGATGCCGTGCAATCTCCATCGTAACTTTGTTATGGGTGATAAAAATGAATTGTACTCTTTCCGCCATTTCCTCGATAAGCCGGGAAAAGCGACCGACATTCGCGTCGTCCAGCGGCGCGTCCACTTCATCGAGCATGCAGAAGGGAGCGGGATTCAGTTCAAAAATCGAAAATACCAATGCGACCGCGGTCAGTGCCTTTTCGCCGCCGGATAGCAAATGGATCGATGAATTCCGCTTTCCGGGCGGCCTTGCGATCACATTGACGCCGGTTTCGAGCAGATCGTCCCCGGTCAGTTCCAGACCGGCCTGGCCCCCGCCGAAGAGCTTCGGGAAATTGTGTTGCAGTCCGGCGTTGATCTGATCGAAGGTCGTCTTGAAACGCGTCCGGCTTTCCAGGTCGATTTTTTTGATCGCCTGTTCGAGAGTCTGCAAGGATTCGATCAGATCCGCGTGCTGCCCGTTCAAGTATTCCAATCGTTTCGACTGTTCCTCGAATTCCTCGATCGCGGCCAGATTGATCGAACCGAGCCGGGCTATTTTCTCGGCGACGCGTTCGATATTTTCGATCCACAAGGCTTCATCCGGATTCTCGGGAAGGAGCCCCGGAATGGCTTCGCGCTCGACATGCAATTCGTCCAATTGTTCGAGCACCGACTGGCTCCGAACCCGGCTTTCCTGGCCATCCAGCCGCACCTTCTCAAGCATCTCGCGTTTTTCTTCGATCTCCATCTGGTTCCGGGCCTGCTGCTCCGCGAGGCTCGCGGCGGCTTTTTCGGATTCCGTGAGGCGGGTCCTCGCGAGTTTCAGGCTGTCTTCCTGGCGTTTGCGTTTTTCGATCAGCTGGTCGCGTTCATCGATCTGCGCCTGAACCGGCGCAACGGCCTCGGCCAATTTCCGGCTGAGCTGTTGCGCACGCTGGATTTCCTGATCATGCTGGTTTTCCAGTCGTTCCAAGTGGCGGCCGGTCAATTGCTCGGATGACTGGAGATTTTGCAGCTGCGCTTCGAGACGGTGCACTTCGTCACGCGCATCCACGGCAAGCTGGTTGATGTCGGCCATGAATTTCTGCAAAGTCTGATTCAATTCGGAAAGCGCCATACTTTTTGCGGTCAGGCTGGTCATCGCGCTTTCGGCCGTGCTGCGTTTTTTCCTCGCTTCGGCGAGCAGATTTTCGTTTCGTTCGAGGGTCTCGAAAAGCTCGGCGACTTCTGCCTCGATTTGGACGATTCGCCGACAAAACTGCTCGTGGCGCGCCTGTTTCGCGCTCAGGTTGGTTTTGTGTTCGGACAATTCGGAAGAAATCTTTCGCTCTCTGGCCTGCTGTTCCTCGAAAAGGCCTTCCGTGGCCGAAAGTTCGCGTTCCAGATCATCCAAGGCTTGTTCGGTGACCCGAGATTCTTCTGCGAGACCGGTGAGATTTTGGGTAAGCGCTCGCAATTCCTTCTCCCGCGCCAAGACTCCCGTTTTCTGATCGCGGGTCCGGTTCAAGTAAATCCAACCGTCGCCGAGCCAGATGCCGTCGGCGGTGATCACCGATTCCCCGGCTCCGAGGCTGGCCGCGATCGAGCGCGCCCGGCTCAGGTCTTCCGCGCAATAAATTCCGGCCAGCAAAGTCCGAACCTTGCACGAAGAGCGGACTTTTTCGGCGAGGCTGGAAAACCCCGCCCGGCAATCGGTCGAAACTTCCTGCCCTATTTCGATCACCGCGAGCGTTTCCTCGACCAACCTCGCAATATCTTCAAGCAGGCCATTCGCGTCGTCAACACACACGGCTTCAAGATGCGAGCCCAACGCAAGCTCGACAGCCGTTTCCCATCCGTTTTCGACCTCGATATCCTGTGCGAGTCGTTTGGAATCCTCGAGGCGCCGCTCCACGAGCCAGGCGTTCAAGACGCTCCGGTCCTTGCCCATCGCATGTTGTTGCAGCCGTTCGAGCGACGCGATTCTACCTTCGCAGGTCTGTCGTTTTGAGCGAATTTCATTCAGCGCCTTGTTCAAATCCCGTGACTTCTGCTTCAGCGCTTCCGAGCGCTCCTTGAGACCGGCCAGATGGTCCCGTATCGACCCGTGTTCGGTTTCGAGCGCGGCAATCATCCTGGAAAGCTCGCCGATCTCATCGGTCAGGCGATGTTTCTCGAGTTCGATCTTTTCAGCGTGCAGACGTTGGTGCCGGTCCGAATATTGGCGATTTTGCGCGAGGAACTGATCGATCCTGGAACCTTCGATATTCATGCGTTCCTTTTCCGAGGCCAGTTCGCGGTGAATCGAATCCAGTTTGCGCCGCTGTTCCGCGCTGATGCCGTCGGCGCACATTTTCAGATGGGCCGTGGTTTTTTGAAGCCGGCGTGCATAGGCTAATGATTCGGTCGAAACAATGACCTGCCGTTTGATCCGGGCAAGTTGATATCTGTCGCCCTCCAAGTCGGCCAAGGCACGCTCTTGCTCGGAACCCAAACGGTTGAGTTCGGCTTCGAGTTCTTCCCGGGTGCGATTGGCCAACTTGATCGATTGTTCGATTCGAACAATGTCCGCTCCAGTCGCATAGAGGCCGGCCTGGATCGCGTTCAAGGATTGTTGCAGCCGGTTCTGCTCTTGCCGCGATTCGGAAATGCTTTCTTCTAAAGTGGCTTGCCGCGCCGCCAGGGTATCCAGGTCCTGCTTCGCCAAGTCTGCGCGTTCCTCGTTGCGTGAAAGCTGTTCCCGATAGGCATGCCAGCGGATCGCGAGCAATTCCCGCCGCAATTGACGTTCCCGGTTTTTCAGGCTCTTGAATGTCTCCGCCTTTTTGGCTTGCAGGTTCAAATGACGGATCTGCTGGTCGACTTCCTCGCTGAGATCGCTCAGACGATCCAAATTCTCGCGGGTGTGGCGAATGCGGATTTCGGTGTCGTGCCGCCGGTCCTTGTATTTGGAGATTCCGGCCGCCTCCTCGATCAGAATTCTAAGATCCTCGGGTTTCGCCTCGACCAGCCGGGAGATGGTCCCTTGTTCGATGATCGCGTAGCTGCGCGTGCCCAGACCGGTTCCGAGAAAAATATCGGTGATATCCTTTCTGCGGCATTTGGAACCGTTCAGCATATAGACCGACTGGCCATCCCTCGAAACCTCGCGTTTGATCGCGATGGTACTGTAGGCCGCATAGGGCCCTCCGCGCTCCAATGTGCTGTTATCGAAAATCAGTTCGACCGACGCCATCCCGACCGGTTTGCGCGTGGACGACCCGTTGAAAATCACGTCGGCCATGGTATCACCGCGCAAATGTTTGGCGGAACTTTCTCCCATTACCCAGCGCACCGCGTCTATAATATTCGATTTTCCGCAGCCATTCGGCCCGACGATTCCGACCAGATTGCTGTTGACCGGTATCGACACCGGGTCCACAAAGGACTTGAAACCGGAAAGCTTGATCGTGGTCAGACGCACTCGATGTTCTGTTCGACGGGCCGATGAAGGAATACTTAAAGCGCAGTATTATCAATCAGACGAGGTGCGATTGCCATCGCAAATTTATCGAGTTTCGAATCCGCCATGCCGAGCCAAGCATCCACCAACCTGGAAACTTTCGCGAATCCCAAACCAGGACGCGACTATACGATCCGGATGAAAATCCCCGAGTTTACGTGTCTGTGTCCGATCACGGGACAACCCGA
>JAKEEL010000143.1 GCA_022616595.1 Methylococcaceae bacterium | reverse complement strand
CACCGTCGAAGCCATCGAGGCGATGCAGAAACTCGCGTTTGACGAAGCTTCCAAACAGGGTTGGCGGGAAGGCTACGAAAAGGGTCTGGAACAGGGGCGCACAGATGGCTTTGATCAGGGCCGCGACGCGGGTTTCGAGCAAGGCCGATCCGAGCTTGACCGGAGGATCGCGGAATTCCGGAGCCTCACGGACCTGCTCAGCGAACCATTGAAAGAACTCGATGGACAGATCGAAGATGAGTTGCTCGGATTGTCCGTGGCAATCGCGCGACAACTGGTTCGCAGAGAACTGAAAACCGAAACGGATCAGATTGTTGCGGTTATCCGCGAATCGATCCAGGTTTTGCCGGCCTATGCGCGTAAAATTCAGATTGCGATGCACCCGGACGACGCCGCGTTCGTGCGCACGGCGCTGCGCGTCGAGGACGCCAAGCCGGCCTGGGAACTGTTGGAGGATCCGTTGCTGACACGCGGGGGTTGCCGGGTCGAAACCGAAACCTCGCGGATCGATGCCACGGTTGAAAATCGATTGAATCAGGTGATCGCCGCGGTGCTTGGCGGGGAACGCAAGCAGGATCATGCATGAGCACCGAACCGGGCGAGCGCGTTCGAAATCGCAGGGAACACTGGCTCGAACAACTTAAACGCCATCGCGCACGAATACCCGAATCGGTTTACCCGGTCGTCGAGGGAAAACTATCCCGCATGGTCGGTTTGACGCTCGAGGCCGTCGGTTGCAAATCCGCGATCGGGGGCCGATGCCTGGTCAAAAGCGCTATGGGCCGCGCGATCGAAGCCGAAGTCGTGGGCTTTTCCGGAGAGCGTCTGTTTTTGATGCCGACCGGACCGATCCATGGCCTGGAACCGGATTGCCGGGTGATTCCGACCGGAAGGACCTATACCGCTCGGGTCGGACCGGCGCTGCTCGGACGCGTGATAGACGGTGCGGGATTCCCGCTCGATGGAAAAGGGCCGCTACGAGCCGAACAGGAATGGCCGCTCAACGGCGCCCCGATCAATCCCCTGGCCCGCAGGCCGATCCGGACTCCGCTGGATGTCGGAGTTCGGGCGATCAACGGCATGATTACGGTCGGACGCGGCCAGCGTCTCGGTCTGTTCGCGGGCAGCGGGGTCGGGAAAAGCGTATTGCTCGGCATGATGACGCGCTTTACCGACGCGGACGTGATCGTCGTGGGACTGATCGGAGAACGCGGCCGCGAAGTCAATGAGTTTGTGGAAAAGATTCTCGGCGATCAGGGCTTGGCGCGATCCGTCGTGATTGCCTCGCCAGCCGACGACCCGCCGTTGATGCGCATGCATGGCGCGCTGCTGGCCACGGCGGTCGCGGAATATTTCCGCGACAAGGGACTCGACGTGCTGCTCCTGATGGACTCCCTGACTCGTTTTGCCCAGGCGCAGCGGGAAATTGCGCTTGCAATCCACGAACCGCCCGCCACGAAAGGCTATCCTCCCTCGGTTTTTGCAAAATTACCGCGCCTCGTGGAACGGGCCGGCAACGGGGTTCAAGGAAGCGGGTCGATCACCGCTTTTTACACGGTGCTCGCCGAAGGCGATGATCAAAATGATCCCATTGCCGATGCTGCACGCGCGATACTCGACGGGCATATCGTACTCTCGCGCGAACTCGCGGAATCCGGACACTTCCCGGCCATCGATATCGAGGCGTCGGTGAGTCGCGCCATCACCGACATCGCGGACGAGCGGCATCTGGACCTTTCCAGACGGCTCAGGTCCCTTGTTTCAGTTTACAGGCAGAGTCGCGATTTCATCAACCTGGGTGCTTACCAGACCGGTTCCGATCCGCGCATTGATGAAGCAATCCAACGCTATCCCGCGATCCGATCTTATCTGCAACAAGGCATGAACCAACGAGTGACCTGGCAAGATTCGGTTCATGAACTGGAGGCCTTATTCGGTGGAACAAAAAAATAGCAGGGTGAGCCGCGCGCACGCGGCACATCGATAGCAGGGATAGGTGAGCCATGCACGCGCGGCGCACCCGGCATTTTTCATGAAAAAATCCAGGCGTCTCGGGACTCTGGCAAGGCTCGCCGAATTGAAGGAAACGCAAGCGGTCAAAGCAATCGCCGAATTCCGGAAAAATAAAATGATCGAGGAGCAGAAACTCGGACAATTGGAGGAATTTCGCGATCAGTATCTCGAGGGCTCCCGGCTCGGCGAGCACGCCGGAGTCAGCGGCTCCCGGATGCAGGAGACCCGGATGTTTCTGGACCGGATTGCCGCCGCCATCCAGGACCAGGAACGCCGAATTCACACGGTGGAAGGCCAGATCCAGACTCGCAGTGCCGAATGGAATCAATTACGCCATCAAAGATTGGGCTTCGAAAAGCTCATGCGGAAGGAACTTCAGGATCAGATCCGGATTCAGGAAAAGCGCGAACAGATCGAAATCGATGATCGTTCCGGGCAAAAAAGGGACGCGCAGGATGGCATAGAATCTGCTTAGAATACACATCGGTTTTTCGTCGAATATTAATGAGAGCCACCATGGGCATTGAAAATCTGAGTTCTTCGTTGCTCCGCCCCCCCTGCACGCCCGGAATCAATGAATGCCCGTCCACGCCGTCGAATCCCAATGATCCCGCCGCAGCAACGGTTTTCCTGAAACAATTGGCGGAACAAATTGCCGATCTCAAAGATTCTGAATCGACTCAGGCGATTGTCGATACTTTAAATCCGGAGCTGATCGCGGCGGCAAGCGGGCTGCCGGACGGCAAAATTTTGCCGCTGCCGGCAACTGCGAATCCGCAATTGCCCGATGACCGCAATCGTTTCGTTTCGATCGATTTGAAAGGCCCGGGCCCGGCATCGCCGATTCCGCCAAGTCAATGGCCGATTACCGCACAAGCCGGGACTGAAACCATTCCGCGGGCCATGCCGGGCAGCTTGCTTCAGGACCATGCCACTCCCCTGACCGATGCCATTGCAAGCGGGGACAGTCCCGAAATCGCGCCGTCGAATGCGCTTGCGGGTGAATTTGAAAAACCCGGCCAGAATGGCGCCGAGAAAATCCTTACCGACACCGCGCTGGGCGTGAAGGGAGAATGGTTGAATCCCCGGTCTTCCGTCCGCAATCCATCCGAATCCGAAAAAGCACCGGTTCTGACCCTGGAAAGGGCTGTCACAGAACCTGAATGGAAAGATGACCTCGGCAATCGCATATTCTGGATGGCCCGAAATTCCATGGCTGCCGCGGAATTGAAAGTCAACCCGCCGCAAATGGGGCCGGTCGAGGTGCGGATCAATCTTCAGCAAGACCAGATGAACGTCGTTTTTGCTTCACAGAATGCGGCCGTGCGGGATGCGATCGAAGCGGCGATTCCGCGGCTCAGGGAAATGCTGGGCGGCCACCAAGTGAATCTGATGCATGTCGAAGTATCGAATTCGTTCGCCGATCAACATCGACAGCAACCGAACGGCGAAGGCGGCGGCCGGTCTCGCGGAGAACCTTTTACCGATTCACTTTTTGCGTCCGAACAAAGCGGATTGGACGAACTCGAAACAAGCATTCTGCTGAAAAACCAAGGCCTGCTGAATTATTATGTGTAATTAACGTGAATTTCGTTCAAGGTTT
>JAKEEL010000142.1 GCA_022616595.1 Methylococcaceae bacterium | reverse complement strand
GGTCAAGGTCCGGTAATGTTTCCATGCCCTCTAGTATAACCTCAACAATCCGTTCTACCAATCGGAATAAATGGGATTTTATGGCCTACCTGAGTAGTTACGTTAATTTATGCAATTAAACACTAGTGTAAGATAAAATATAAACCGATACAGATTAGAGGTGATTCTTGCGTACAACGCACACTACGCTTGCTATGCTGGTCACATCGGTTGAGATGTCCAAGAGAAACACGTTGGGACTTCAGTAATTCTGCCCGGGCGTTGTATTCGGCTCGGGCAAGCCGCGCGGATCGCTGGCGTAGCCCGGATGGTAAGGCCCTCTTAGAAAACCGTTGTCGCGGTCGTAGACCATCCCGTAGTTGGCCTGCCGCGAAAGTTCGTAGGTGCGGTCGCGCAGAGAATCGATAATTTGATCGACGACCGCGGCGACCGCCATGCCGATCAGGCTGCCGCCTCCGCCCGAGCCTTCGACCGCGATTTGTTGGCCGCTCCAGAGGGTCTCTCCGGACACCACGTCGACCAGTCGGACCTGCGATTTCACGACCGTGTTGGACGACAGCAGCAGGTATTTCTGTCCCCAGTCCAGGATCGTTACATAGAGAACCGCGTCCGCGCCAAGTACCTCGCGGATTTTACCGAGCGGTACATTTTGCATTTCATACGCGGAAGGCAACCCGTTTTCTTTCATGAAGGCATCGACCATGGCGACCGGAAAAACATAATAACCCTGATTCGCCAGTGGCCGGGTGATTGTCGCGAGAAATATATACGGAGCGTTGACATCGGTTGATTCGTTAAGCGGCGGCATCACCAGAATCGATCGCGGCAGTCTGAGTCTGAACGCAGAATAATCATGTAGCGGCGGCGTCGCGCAAGCCGCGAGCGACACAAGAATCCACAAAAGCAGACGTTTCGAGCGCGGGAAACGGCGGGTCATCGGGTCAGTTTCTTGATGATCCGATCCATGAACAGGGTGGATTCCGGATACAGCCGTTTTTCGGTTTCCAGTTCGGCGAGGGCTGCACCGGCATTGCCGAGAAGGTATTGCATATAACCCAGATGGGCATGCACTCCAGGCGGGACCCGTTGGCCGTTATCGCGCGCCTTCTGAATGTCTTCGGTGAGAAGCGCAACCTGGCTCGCGGTATCCGCTTCTCCGGGATGGAGGTACATCGAATAAAGCAGATCCTCGTATCCACCCCAATAATACACCGGCTTGGCTTGTGTCGCGCATCCGGAAAGCAGCCAAACCGATACAAACGGCACGAGGAATACTCTATTCACGACGCGGACGGTGCCGGACGCATGCCTGGATCATTACGGACTCCACCGGCCTCGATCCAAACCGTCAACAAGATTGTTCACGGCTTCCATGATCGCGAGATTCAAAACTTTCCCGTTCAGGGTCGCGTCATAGCCGGCGCTCGAACCGGTACCGATAATCTGACGATTGCTCAAGTCGTACTCGCCCGCGCCCTGGGCCGAAAAAAGAATTTCGGAAGTTTTTACCTCGACCACATTCAGAGCGACCTTGGCGTAGGCCAGCTGGGTTTTCCCGTGTCCGAGAATGCCGAACAATTGTGTATCGCCGGTTACTTTGCGGCCGAATTCCGTGACATCGCCGGTGATCACGATCCCGGCGCCCTTGAGACTTTGCGGAGTTGCGCTGATTCCGGATTCCTGCGTAATTTCGTCCATATTGTCACGGTCGACAACAATGAATCGGCCGCTTTGCTGCAAGTGGGTCTTGAGTATGGTTTTTGCCTGGTTGCCGAGGCGGTCGTAACCCTCGTAAAAGATGCCCCTCAGATAATCCGAGCGATTCTGAAATTTGCCGACGACCAGGGTGCTTTTCGGTCCGTAATAGGCCGTTTTGGAAACTCTCGTGGTTTGCGGTTCGATCGTGCGGTGCGATTCGCTGGCGCAGCCGACAAGCAGGATCAGAGCGACGAAAGTCAATGGAAATCCGATCCGTTCCGGTGTTCTCATAGCAAGGCTCCTGTGATTTTGAACTTCGATTCGAACACCGAGTGTGTTCAGTCTGGAATCGACAATGATTGTGACGATTGATTCCCGAGCATGGCCGAGATTCGCACCAGAAGGCGGCCAGGCCTTCTTCGTCCGTCAACTGCGTTTTCTCCTGCGATGGATCATCCAACCCGAAACAATCAGCATGGCCGGAATCACGATCAGGAAGGCCGATCCCAACACGGCGGTTTCCGCGGGGCTTAATTCCAAGGATTGGTCCGCCCGGAAACGAACCGGTATGGAAATTGAGTTTCCCGATTCGGTGAGCCATCGAACCATGTTGAGCCCGAGATCGAGGTTTACTCCATTGCCGAGATAGGTGTTCGACAAAAAATCTCCGTCTCCGATCACGAGAATACGCTGCTGCGTATCTGCGTGGGCGCGGGTCAGCGCGAGACCCAGGCTCAAGGGCCCGCGTTTCTCGCCCTGATCCGGATTGAACTGAATATGGCCTTTGATCGGGCCCTGTTCGGACCATGACTGCAGCGAGGATTGGAGAACCGGACTGGCTTGAAATTGTGTGCCGGGGTCCGATTCGATCGCCCCCGATTTGGGAAACAGACTGATCGAATGGAGATTCTCGGTAATCGGGTGCGCGGGGTATTCGCTTAAAGTAACAAATGCGGGATTGTCGATTCCATAAGCCCTGGCACTCGCATCCACGACGATTCCGCGCGCGAGGCGAATACCCAATAACCCGTTCAGTGCTTCGAGCCCGTTGAGCCGTTCCGAATCCTGTAACCAGAGAAGGTTACCGCCGTGAATAATGTACTTCGCGACGACGTCCGATTCACCGGGTAACAGTTCGACGACCGGATCGGCGATTACCAGAAGCGACGCGTTGTCGGGTATGCTCGCGCTTAGAGCCGTCTTCAACTCGAGGATCCAGTATCCCTTGTTTTGAAGTTGTTTGCCGAATTTTCCAAGATCGTGGTTCGCGGATCCGGACGGAGAACGTTCACCATGCCCCGAGAGGAATACGATCCAGCGTTGGTCGGAATTGGACAGCCGGAACAGCGCGTTGCTGATGTCCGACTCGCCGAGGTCGCGCAGACTCTCCGAACGACCCTGATAATGAACGATCATTTCTCCGTCCACCCGGATACCCAATTCCCTGACGGTATCGGGGTCTTCATCCGGATCGACGAAGCTCAAGGCAAGGTCCGGCTTGAATCTTCGAAATCGATCGACCGCGATGCGTATCCGGTTGCGCAGTTCTCCGTTATTGCTCGCATACGCAATTATTCGCACCGGCCCTTGCATCTCATGCATTAAAGTCTGGCTTGCCGGGGACAAGGTATTGCGGCCGTCCGCCGTCCAGTCGAACTCAAGCGGGTACAGGATGCTCACGGCGCAAACCAGCCCCGCCGCCGCGAGCAGCACCAGATAAAAAGTCAGGTTCTTTAGACTCCGCTTGGGTTTGCTTCGCAGTTCCATGATCGGCCGGGCGCGTGAATTCGATCCGTGTATTATAGCGGACTCGGTATATGGGGCCGTGGTTTAACGATCGGAGCCGAGAATCGCCGGCCCGATAGACGGTTCAGGGATGCGCTGAGCCCACTTGAAACCGGCCGCTCGAGTTTTCCGCGAATCAAGAACCGGTTGACGGGACAATCCATCCGGTTATCCCGTCAACACCATCCACGAAGCTTTCCGGCCGCGCGAGCATTTTCGATTCTATTGTCGCGATGTGTCAGGGAATGATTGCGATTTGAACCGTATTCGGCGCACTGAGCGCACCTTTGTTATCGGTCACGATCAATTCCACCGTATACGTGCCTATGCCGAGAAAAGCCGACCACGAAGCCGCGTGGTTTGGCAACAATATCCCATTCAACTTCCACTGATAACTCGCGATCGAGCCGTCCGGATCAAAGGAGCCGCCACCGTTGAGGGTAACCGTTTCGCCCCCGTCTCGATTCGCGTCAATCAGCTGTTGGTTGCCTCCCGCATTCGCGACAGGCTTCAGATTGGCAGCACCGGTATTGAACTCATAGGCACCCGCATCGAGCGCCG
>JAKEEL010000018.1 GCA_022616595.1 Methylococcaceae bacterium | reverse complement strand
GTTGGCTCGTTTGTAAATCACCTTGCTGGCAAGGCGTGCTGACCGAAGCGCGCATCCCGGCAGGCAGATTGCCGGGTTCCGGGTCACATGGACATCATGCTTGCAGTCATTGCCTGGCGTAAAGCGCATGCGTGTCCGGTGACGCGAGACCCGCGATGGCCTTGACCTCGCCCAGCTTCTGCTCGGCAAAAGCCAGCCATTCCTTGACCTCCGGGGGCAACATCGTCGGATCCGTTTCCTGCATAAGCGAAACCTTATACTGTGAATAGGATAGAGGAAATCCATCCCTTCAGGCAACCGGTTTGTTCGAAATAGTACGGCCCACGCACTGTTTTCGAGGGTTTCATTTCCGGATGCCGGCCGGCGCCGAAGCAGTCGGATATCGTCGAAGATGTGTCACGAAAATCGATTGCGCGATTCCCGGGAGAGCCAGCCGGACAAATTACGTCTATCCTAAAGGTGATTATCCGTGTCAATGCGGCCGATCCTGTCAAGAAAGCGACAGAAATCTCGTGAATTTGCTGGAAGAATGATTAGGTTAACGTGAAAAACTTATACTACTTGGTTCCGCCAATCCGACAGAAGAACCCGCAACTGGCCGAGGAATTTCGACTCAGGCCGTTACGACAGTGGATCGCGGGATTACCTGCGGCGAATTATGGATTGACGATCCGGATGTTTCATGACCGTATTCTTAAAATGAATACCAGCGAGATTGAATCGGAAGTCTTGTTCGAAGCCCTCGAGGAACTGTACCCGATATATCTGACGGCCGAAGAATTCCTGCTTTCCAGGCTTGTCGGGAAAAGTTTTCCCCTGACTTCCGACGAACAGAAAATCGGTCAATTGGCCGAGACGGTTACCAAGGACTTTATGACGGGCTACGCTGTTATTCTCCGAGACGTGGCCGCGACGACAGCCGGCTGGCGTTTTGCGCGCTCGTTTCCTCGCGTGATCTGCCGCTTGATGCGAGGACTGAGCCGGATTCTTCTGATACGTTATCTGCTGCGTCTTCCCGAGCCCGAATGGTTGTGGCTCGACCTGCACGGGCTTTATTTGCTGGCCGAACAAAAAGAAAAGCAGGACACCAGGATTAAAGAAGATGATCAGGGCAAAACCACAACCATCGGGACGATTTATAAGCAGATCGCTTTGTTACGCCTGGCGGACCCTTGGGGACTCGGTCATCGGGAGATTCTCGATATCTATGAAAGTCTGGAATCCTGGAGCGGATCGCTCAAGGTGTCGCTCAAAGATCCACTGCGTAAAGCAGACGGCCTGAGTATTTATATGGACGAGGATCAACCTCCTTTGCTGAATGTCGACAAAGTCTTGGCAACAGAGCCGAACTCGAGGGTTTACGCCATTGAACTCGACCCGCTGTTTCGAAAATTATCGGAACTTTTAGCCGGTGCCGATCGCTCGATCGGGCGTTTTGATCTGGTCGATGCCGACGGCAATCGTGTTCTTGGAGAACCCGCGGCATTGCTCGAATATCTGCAAAAACGATGGTCGGCGGTCGAACCTGCCAATCAGAATCTGTTCGAAGACAGACGGCCACGTATCTTATCCATCGGACTAAAAGCCACCCACCAGCAATTGAATCCGCCAACCAACCCCGAAGAGAAAATCATCAGTGACTGGTTGGTCACGGTGGATGAAGACCAGTCTCTGCGCTGCGAATTCGATCAGTCGGGCCAGATTTATCTTGGAAGCTTGGTCAGTCTGAAATTGGTCGATACGGAACACGGTCGGCGAGTTTTGGGAGTGGTCAACAGGATACGGATGAACCGGCTTGACGGGGCGGTGCATTTCCGGATCGCCGTCTTGAGTCCACAGGTTCTGGCGGCCGGGATACAGCCGCTTCGAAGCAAGAAGGAACTTTCAATTTATCAACGGGTTCTTTTATTCTTCAACGAGACTGCGTCCGGGCGGAAGGCAAATCTCGTTCTGGAATCACAGAAGCTCAAGGACGGAAACACCGTCCAGCTGCTGAGTCATGAAGAACCTGTCAAAGTGAGGCTGGACAACCGGAGAAATGTCGCTCCCGGTTATTGGTGCTTCGAATGTGTTCCGCTCGTGGAAGAGAGAAAGGAAGCAATTCCCGTGAAGGGTTATGATTTTTTATAAATTACTTGGTTGAGGCGGCCAATGAATCGCGTTCGTCAAATTTCCATCCGAGCTGCTTTACTTCCAGAGCGGTTTCCAGGCTAGCGAGACCCCTGCTGCTTTTCTCTAAGTTGATTGATTTTATTTACGATTCGCGTCACGCGTTCGGAATATTCACGGGCCCCCGCATGGTCGGGTTGAAGTCGCAGAACTTCGGACCAGCTTTGCAGCGCAAGCGAGTAACTTTCCTGACTGTAGTACTGCATGCCCTGTTCGTAGAAATGCTCGATTCGGTTCCGAAGGGCTTCTTTCAGCTTGGTTTGACGGACCGAAATTTCTTGTTTATGGTCCGCTGAATCGCCGAGATTTTTCAAGATATCTGCCGCGGCCGGGTAGTCCTTGTCCCGGTACAGTCGGTCAAAATGCGCGAGTACCCCGGTGACGTCGGTGTCCTCTGCTTTCTGTTGTTTTTTGCGTCCTTGGCTCCGCACTTTTGCCTTTTTGCGGGCGGGACGTTCCAATTTCTCGCGTTTGGAGCGGATATCTTCTCCGATCGCCAGAATTGAAGGCTCATCGCTGAGCCTCTCGGCCAGTTCAATGAGCGCCAGGGCACCGTGGATGTCCCCGTTCTGAAGCTCCGAACGAGCTTGTTCGCTTAATTTGGAGGCGAGTGCGATGCCTTCTTTGCGTAGCGCCGCGACTTCGTTTTTCAACTTCTCGTTATACGGGTTTACCGCCGAGATTTCATCATAAACCGCAATCGATTTGACCAGTTCTTCGGCGCGTATTACTTGCAACTGCCTTTCCAATCTTTCGGTGCGGGATCTTTTAAGGTCGTGAAGCGCCGCGAGCCGGTCTTTCAATACGGTGCTTTTCGGCAACTTCTGGAGTGCGTCTTGGTAGATATCCAGCGCTTCCTGCCACTGTTCCTGTTCTATATGGTTTCGTGCATTCCGGATCACCGATTCCTCATATTGTTCGATTTTTTTATGCACTTCCTTGCGTAACTCCAAGTAGCGGGCGTAATCAGGATCGTCGGCTTCAACGGAAACCAGTGCATCCCATGCCTTGCCGAATTCTTCCTGCTGGATCCATTGCGGAATTTGCTGTTTCTCGAGCCCGCCGGATTCGCCGTTCGCCTGTAACGACTTCTGGTCGAAGCTGCAGCTTGTACAAACGGTCACGAACACGATGAAGCAAAGTATTCGAATCATCGTGGATCGGACCCGCCGTTCTCCCAGACCCGGTCGATTTCACGGAGAATTTTGTACCGCAGCGCGGCATTGATATCGATCACCCGCATAATGGAAACCGGCTGTTTGCGTCCGCGGATCTGGATCGTATCGACAAATTCGGTTTGCACACGGTGATTCAAATTTTCTTTGAACAACACTTCTTCCGTGATAATGATTTCGCCCGGGTCGCCCGCATGGGAAAGCCGGGAGGCAATATTCACCGTGTCCCCAACCACGGTGTAGTTCATCCTCTCTTCGGATCCCATATTGCCGGCGACCATGACGCCGCAGTTGATGCCGATACGCAGCTGCACCGGAATCTTTTTCTCCGCGATGCGCCGGTGGTTCACGCGCTCGATCAACTTCTGGATCATCCATCCGCAGGCGACCGCGTGATAGCCGTGATCACGGTTCTTCTCGGGGACACCGAACACGATCATCGCGCAATCGCCGATGTATTTATCGATATGGCCGTTACAAAAACGCACGGCCTTCGCGATGTAGCTGAAATAGAGGTTCAGCAATTCGCTGACTTCTTTGGGGGATGCCGACTCGGACAAGGTTGTGAAACCGACGATATCGGCGAACATGACGCTTGCCTGAACGTGCTCGCATCCCAAAGGCGTGTGGTCCCGATGCTCAATGTCCTTCAGGGCCTGTTTCGCGACGTTCTCGGATACATAACGGGAGAAGACTTTTTCCACCTGCTCTTTTTTCAATAAACCCTGGCCCATGGTATTCATGGATTGCAGGAGAATTCCGATTTCGTCGTTACGCCGCACGCGCGGAACATCGACATCATAGTTGCCATCCACGATCGAGCGACTGAAATCGATGAGGTCGTTGATCGGGCGTGTCAGCCAGCTCGCGAGCATGAACGACGCCAGGATGCCGAGTCCGATCATCATGATCGTCGTGGTTGCCATCATCCGGATCGTTTGCTTCTTTGCGGTGGTCAGTGCCGAGCGGTCGAAGGATAATAAAATATAACCGACGGTTACGTCGCTGTGTTTGATCGGGTGTATGAACGAGATGATCGGGTGTTCGCCGGATTCCGGGTGTTCAATCCAGCTGATCGAACCTCCGTTCTGGTCGACGGCGAAGGCCGATGATTTCTGCAATTGAATGTCCGGAGGCACCGCCCCTGAAGCCGCCACGATCCGGCGATCATCCGAAAAGAATGCAATTCCGACAATTTTGTCTTGGTGCAGTGCGTTTCTGCCAAGAATTTCAAGCCGGATCAGGTCGTTCGCCAAAAGCGGCTCCTTCGCGGATTCTCCAAGCTGCCCGGCAACCATGTGGCCCAGGAAACTGATTTGATTGTCGAGCAGACGAGCCTGATTGGTTCCGATCAAAATTCCGAGTCCCAACATCCCGAGGGTCAGCAGCAAAGTGATTGCAAACGCAAGCTTTGCGGCGACCGGGATATATTCCGGAAACTTGTCAAGCACCCGCGTCACGGCGGCCCGCAAGGCCTCGTCGGGAGTCATGGATAAGGCGGGATAACGTTGCAGGAATCGATCTGTGTCCTGGCGCAATGCGTACGCCAGCCACTTGGCAAGTGCCACGGTCGGAGACCGTTGGATTGATAAAAAATTACTCCAGAACATGCAATGAACAATCACTATTCAAATCGTCCCGTTTCGGTAGAATGGAATGAGTCCGTAACGAACCCGGGGGACTGAGAACCAGGACTGTCGAACCTGCGCCGAGGCTTTCAGCCCGCTCTACAAATTGCTTGTGTATAAGTCTAGAAGAAATTCCGAGAAGTTTCGGGCAAAATTCGACCTGCGGGATCCGAGGCACCCGGCGAGCCGGCCGGTCCATGCCACCTTCCGCCGCTCGGGAAGCATGGCCATGGCCTGCAAGCGTGAACCTTCGAGTTTCGGGGCGACCTTAGCGCGGCAGCACTCCATGTCCGGGATTGACAACGATGCTCGAGGAGCGCATTTTCGCGCCGGAACCGGAGGCGGCACCCGGTGAGTTTCTTATCGTGAATGCTTCCCTGTAAATGGCCAGAGTATTGGTGACCGGGGGTACCGGATTCAACGGCATAAATCTGGTCCGCGCGTTGCTGGAGCGGGGTGATACGGTACGGGTATTGGCCAGGGACCGTTCCAACCGATCGGTATTGAAAAACCTGGATTGTGAATATCGAGTAGGCGATATTCTCGACCCGGACTTTGTGGGCCGGGCGGTTGAAAATTGCGACATCGTTTTTCATCTTGCCGCGTTGGTCGCTTATTGGAAAGCACACAGAAGCGACGTCTATAAAATCAACGTCGAAGGAACCCGGATCGTGATGGAAGCCTGTCTTCGTCAAGGCGTGCCGCGGGTCGTGCATACATCTTCGGTGTCCGCAATCGGAATTCCTGAACCGGGTTCGATCGCCAATGAGGAAACGGAATTCGACGCGAGGAGCCGGAAAGTTGCGTATTCCGACAGCAAACGACTCTCCGAAATCATTGTACGGAATGCGGTCAAGTGCGGACTCAACGCGGTGATCGTCAATCCGGCTCAGATCATCGGTCCCGGAGACCACGGGTTGTATATGGGCAGCGTGGTGCGGTCCTTCAAACAAGGACACGTGCTGGCCGTCCCTTCCGGCGGGATTTGCCTGGTCGACGTGGATGCGGTCGTACACGGACAACTGAGCGCGGCTGAAAAGGGCCGGATCGGCGAGCGCTACATACTCGGCGGCGAAAACCTGAGTTATGTGGAGATCGGCGCAATTTTGGCGGAAATCACGGGCCGGACCGCGCCGCGCATGATGTTACCCGCCTGCCTACTGAATCCCTCGGCCGTCATGGTCGATTTCTACAATCACTTCGGCAGGAAGATCTCGACAATCTGCGGGGAACACGTTCGACTCGGGTCGGAAAAACTCTATTACGATTCCGGGAAGGCGGTTTCCGAACTCGGTTACCCTTTGTTGAGTTTTCGTGCTGCGATGATCAGAGCGTACGAATGGTATTTGGAAAAGGGTTACATTGACTGATCATTCAAAGCCGAAAAAATCGGTCCGGAAATCGCTTGCCGAGCCCGAATCCACCAGCCGCCAAATCCATTCCATCGCGCGTAGGCTGCGTGAAATAACATAGTTTAATTGAATCCGATCGACAAAAGTTTAAATATCCCGTATAAACGACAATACTCTTCCCGTTGCTGAATCAATGAAAAATTTGCAATCTAAATGGCTTTTGTTGTGTTGTCGAGTCGCCATCGCGGTGATCGGCTCGAGCGCCTCGCTAGTGATCGCGGGACAGGTCGGAAAACTGAACCCTTTCGTTTCAGGCAGCCTTCAGCAGATCACGGATGCCAGAGCAGGCCGGCCGTTCCTGCTTGTCATGTGGTCTCCGGAATGTGCGTCCTGCCGGAAGGAACTCGAAATGCTCGCGGCGATCCGGCAAAAGGAACCCGGGATCGATATCGTGATGGTTGCCACGGATGAGGAGGCGAATCCCGGCGATCTCGGTCGTTTCTTGGTGGAAAACCGCCTGGACGATCTCGAATCCTGGTATTTTTCCGAGGCGAATTCGAAAAAATTGCGCTTCGAGGTGGATTCCACCTGGTACGGAGAAATACCAAGGACCTATCTCTATGCGGCGGATCATCAACGGGTCGGGATCAGCGGCCTGTTGAAACCGGAGCAATTGGATGCCTGGTTGACCCTGACGTCGGCAGAATAAATGATTCTCGGCAAATTTCAAATCGCCTTCTGCTGATCCATCGATTCGCGGGATCTCAGGTAAGCCTTGATACTTTTCAAGACTCCGCCCGCATCGAGTCCGGCCTCGCTGAGACACTCTTCACGGGAGCCATGATCGATGAAGCAATCGGACAGGCCGAGGTTCAAAGTCGGGATCATGACCTGTCTGGATTGCAGAAATTCATTCACCGCGCCGCCCGCGCCGCCCGCGACCGCGTTGTCCTCCAAGGTCACGAAAATTTCATGGTTGTCGGCCATCCGGATCAGCATGGATTCATCCAGCGGTTTGACAAAACGCATGTTTACGACAGTGGCATCGAGCGATTCGGCGACCTCCAAGGCCACTTGGACCATGCTTCCAAAACCGAGCAGGGCGATCCGCTTGCCTTCGCGCCTGATTTGAGCCTTACCGACCGGCAGGGCTTGCATGCTTTTTTCCACGGGCACACCGGGACCCTTGCCTCTGGGATAGCGTACCGATGCCGGTCCTTCGTGCAAAAAACCGGTATACAGCATCTGGCGGCATTCATTTTCATCGGCCGGGGCCATGATCAGCAGGTTCGGGATGCAGCGCATGTAAGTGAAGTCGAAACTTCCCGCGTGGGTCGGCCCGTCGGGACCCACGAGTCCGGCGCGGTCGAGCGCGAATAACACGGGCAGATTCTGGATCGCGACGTCATGGATCAACTGATCGTAGCCGCGCTGCAAGAATGTCGAATAAATCGCTACAACCGGCTTGTAGCCTTCACAGGCCATGCCCGCGGCCAGCGTTACGCAATGCTGTTCGGCGATCGCGACATCGAAATAGCGATCGGGAAATTGCTCGGAAAAGCGCACCAGCCCCGAGCCTTCGCGCATCGCCGGGGTCAGGGCCAGGAGACGCGGGTCTTTTTTTGCCATGTCGCAGAGCCATTCGCCGAACACCTCGGTATAGGTCGGCTGCGATGAACTCGTTTTCGGCAAGTGATCCATTTCCGGGTCGAAGGACGACACGCCGTGATAAGCGACCGGATCTTTCTCGGCCGGCAGATAACCCTTCCCCTTGCGCGTCACCACGTGCAGGAAACGAGGACCGGGCAGGTTGCGAAGATTTCTCAGGGTGTCGAGCAGCGCCAAAAGATCATGGCCATCGATCGGGCCGATATAGTTGAAACCCAACTCCTCGAACAGGGTGCCAGGCGCGACCATACCCTTGACATGTTCTTCGGTCCGGCGCGCGAGTTCCCAGACGCTCGGCATCAGGCTCAAAGCCTTTTTGCTCTCTTCGCGCACCGTCGAATAAAATTTGCTCGACAGAATCTTGGCCAGATATTTGTTCAACGCCCCGACATTCGGAGAAATCGACATTTCGTTGTCGTTCAGAATGACCAACAGGTTCGCTCCGAGGTCCCCCGCGTGGTTCAGGGCTTCGAAAGCTATTCCGCCGGTGATGCCGCCGTCACCGATGATCGCGACCATCCGCTCGTCGCGTTTATCCCTCGCCGCGGCGATCGCCATACCGAGCGCGGCGCTGATCGAAGTGCTGGAATGCCCCACGCCGAAGCTGTCGTAGCAGCTTTCCTTACGCTTCGGGAAGGGCGACAGACCACCCTTTTTCCGGATGCTATGAATCGAATCGCGCCGTCCTGTCAGAATCTTGTGTGGATAGGCCTGATGCCCGACATCCCAGACCAGCTGATCCTTGGGGGTATTGAAAACGTAATGCAGCGCAATGGTCAATTCGATGGTCCCGAGCCCCGCGGCCAGGTGACCGCCCGATTTGCTGACGCTGTTCAGCAGGAAGCGGCGCAGCTCGCCGTTGACGTCCAAAAGTTTGCCTTCAGGAAGGCGGCGCAGGTCTTCCGGTGAATTGATTTGACTTAGGAGCGGATAATCTGTCGATAATTCCATGGGTCACTGGTTATTCGGTTACGATGTTGCGTCATTGCAACATTAACAGAATTATTGAATCGAAGAAAGGCCTATGTTAAATCATTTCCGAGTGATTGTGTAATGTATAGCTGTGGCTTTTTTGCAAATTTTTAGCATTCCAGACACGCAGGTATGAAATGCTCGGGGAGGCTCGCGACGATCGCGGAAATTACCGGGACCACTCGCGACAACAATCAATTACGCCGCTGGATGATATAAACAGAAATCGCCCGCAGAATTTCCGCGCGGCCGCCGAAAACCGAAAGACTGTCGAGCGCCTCCTCATTAAGGTCCAAGGCCTTTCGCTTCGCGCCAGACATTCCCAACAATCCGGGATAGGTGGGCTTATTATGATTCCTGTCCTTACCCTGAGTCTTGCCGAGCGTCTGGGTATCGCTTTCTTCATCGAGGATGTCGTCCTGAATTTGGAAGGACAGACCGATGCATTTTGCATAATGATCCAGCCGGTTAACGGTGTCTGCATCGACCCCTTCGGCCACGCAGCTCGCGAGACGGACGCTCGCGCGAATCAGCGCGCCAGTTTTGTGAATATGCATATTTTCCAAGCTCGGCAAATCGAGCCTCGTTCCGACCGAATCCAGATCGATCGCCTGTCCGCCGACCATCCCGTGTGAACCGCTGGCCTCGACGAGGATATTGATCATGTCAATCCGTGTGCCGGCAGCTACCGGCAGGGACGGGTCGCTCGCAAGCACCTGAAAGGCCAGGGTTTGCAACGCATCGCCTGCCAGGATCGCGGTAGCTTCGTCATAGGCCACGTGGCAGGTGGGTTTGCCGCGTCTGAGTTCATCGTCGTCCATCGCGGGAAGATCGTCGTGTACGAGCGAGTAGGCATGAATCAACTCGACCGCGCAGGCCGGTCCGTTCAGAAGGCTCAAATCGACGTTCAAGGCCTGACCGGTGCCGTAGGTCAGAATCGGCCGCATTCTTTTGCCGCCGTTGAAGACCGAATAACGCATCGCCTCATGCAATCGATAGGGAACCCGATTGGTCGGGGGAAGCCAACCGTCCAGCGCCTTGTCGACGCGCTTTTGAGCGGACTGCATGAAGTTTTTCAGTGGTTCGTCAGGTTTCATCATTGCCAAAAGGTTTCAGTGTATCGCCGCCGTTATCTTCAAGGAGAATTTCCACTTTTTGTTCGGCTTCCTTGAGCGCCTTCTGGCAGGCGCGGGTCAATTGGATGCCGCGCTCGAAGAATTTCAACGAGTCTTCGAGCGGGATATCGCCTTTTTCCAGGTGCTCGACCAATTGCTCAAGCTCTTGCAGCGATTTTTCGAATGGAACGGGTGTATTTTTTTTTGCCATGACTTGGAGGACAAATTGCGGATGAGGCGCTACGATTCTGCGCTGCCCATATCCTGAATATTCAGCGGCCGGGTGTTCTGAGCCATAGTTGGATGTCGCGAGCAGGATTCCCGTCGGTATTGATGGTACGATAAATGGTTATGTAGGTAGATGTCAAAGGGGAGACAAGATTCGCAGCATGATGAGTCAAAATTACGATGCATCCTCGATCGAGGTATTGACCGGCCTCGACCCGGTGCGCAAACGTCCCGGCATGTATACGGATACCAGCCGGCCCAACCATCTGATTCAGGAAGTAATCGATAACAGCGTGGACGAGGCGCTCGCAGGTTACGCCGACAGCATCAAGGTCACACTCGAAAAGGACGGCGGCATTTCGGTGGTCGACAACGGGCGCGGGATGCCCGTGGATATCCATCCCGAACAAGGGATTCCCGGAATCGAGGTGATTCTGACCCGGCTGCATTCGGGCGGGAAATTTTCCAACAAGAACTACCGCTTTTCGGGCGGATTGCATGGTGTGGGTGTTTCCGTGGTCAATGCGCTATCGAGTCGTCTGGAAGCCGAAGTCAGGCGCAATGGAAAGCAATACCGTATGACCTTCGCGGATGGCGAAAAAACCGGTCAGCTGGAAGAAACCGGCCAAGTCGGCCGAAACAATACCGGAACCACGATTCGCTTTTGGCCGAACCCCGCATATTTTGACAGCCCTGCCCTGTCGATGACCAAATTGGTCCATGTACTGAGGGCCAAGGCGGTCCTTTGTCCGGGTTTGCAGATCGAACTGGTCGATGAACCGAACAATACCCGGGAAGGTTGGTATTATACCGACGGACTGAAGCAGTATCTCTTAAGCGAGATCGGCGAGGGCCTCGAAACATTGCCGGAAACGCCTTTCATCGGTTCATTGGAGGCCCAGCGGGAAGCGGCCGACTGGGCCGTTGCCTGGGTACCGGAAGGCAGGGAGACGATTGCCGAGAGCTACGTGAATCTGGTGCCGACACCCCAGGGCGGTACTCATGTGAACGGTATGCGCGCCGGCCTGACCGAGGCGATCCGGGAATTCTGCGAATTCAGGAGTCTTTTGCCGCGCGGGGTCAAACTGGCGCCCGAGGATATTTGGGAACGCTGCAATTACGTCCTGTCCGTGAAGCTCGAAGATCCGCAATTTTCCGGCCAGACCAAGGAACGGCTCAGTTCACGCGAATGCGCGGCCTTCGTTTCCGGGATTATCAAGGACTCCTTCAGCCTGTGGCTGAATCAACATCCGGACATCGGCGGGAAGATCGCCGAACTCGCGATCCAAAACGCCCAGAACAGATTGCGGTCCGGTAAAAAAGTGGTTCGCAAGCGCATCGGCAGCGGGCCGGCCCTGCCCGGTAAGCTCGCGGACTGCGCGAGCCAGGATTCAGGGCGCAGCGAGATCTTTCTGGTCGAAGGGGATTCGGCCGGGGGCTCGGCAAAACAGGCGCGCGACAAGGAATATCAGGCGGTCATGCCGCTGCGCGGCAAGATTCTGAATACCTGGGAAGTCGATCCCGGCGAGGTACTGGATTCTCGCGAGGTGCACGACATCGCGCTCGCGATCGGCATGGAACCAGGCTCCGATGCACTGGATTCGCTGCGTTACGATAAAGTCTGCATATTGGCGGATGCCGATTCGGATGGAAATCATATCGCGACCTTGCTGTGCGCGCTGTTCGTACGACACTTTCCGGCTCTGGTTGGCGCGGGACATGTGTACGTCGCGATGCCGCCCTTGTACCGGATCGATGTCGGCAAACAGGTCTTTTATGCCTTGGACGAGGCCGAAAAACGCGGGATCCTGGACCGGATCGATGCCGAAAAGCTCAAGGGGAAGGTCAACGTGCAGCGCTTCAAGGGCCTCGGGGAAATGAACCCGGCGCAGCTCCGGGAAACCACGATGAATCCCGATACGCGGCGCCTGGTGCAGCTTGCCATCGAATCCGCCGAGGATACCCAAGCCAGCCTGGATTTGCTGCTGGCGAAAAAACGCGCGGCGGACCGGCGCGTCTGGCTGGAAACCAAAGGGAATCTGGCCGAGGTCTGAAAGTAATGGATGCAAGCGTATGATATCGACCCGATCCTATTCCCTGATGGTGCACGGTGGAGCGGGAGCCTTCGAAAACCTTAGGGCTCCTGAATGCGAAGCCGAAACTATCGAAAGCATCCGGCGCATCCTCGAGGACGGCCGCGAGATTCTGCAGCGGGGAGGGTCGGCCTTGCAGGCCGTGGAGGCCTGTGCCTCCCTGTTGGAAGATGATCCGTTATTCAACGCAGGCCGCGGCTCGGTATTGAATGAGCAGGGTCGCGCGGAAATGGATGCGGCCATCATGGACGGCCGCGACTTATCCGCGGGCAGCGTCGCGGCGATCGGAGAAATCGCGAACCCGGTGCAACTGGCGCGCCGGGTGATGAGTGAAAGCGGACACGTCATGCTGATCGGTGAAGGGGCCGTCCGATTTGCCGCGCAATGTGGAATCCCTCGTGTCCCGGACGCCTATTTCCTGATTCCCGAACGCATCGAGCAGCTAAAAGAGGCGCAGAAAAAACTTCAGACTTTGTCGGACAAAAAAAATGACGGTCACGAATTCGGCACGATCGGCTGCGTAGCGCGGGACATCGAAGGGAACCTAGCTGCGGCCACCTCGACAGGCGGAATCGTGAACAAACTCTCGGGTCGGGTGGGCGATTCTCCGTTGATTGGCGCCGGCCTCCATGCCGATAACGAAACCTGCGCCGCATCCGCGACCGGCCACGGCGAGGATTTCATGCGCACCGTACTCTGCAAGATGATTTCCGACTACGTGTATCTTAAGGGTATGGATGCTCACCAGGCAACCGCAGCAGGTATCGACTTTCTAACCCGGAGAATTTGCGGCCAAGGCGGCGTGATCGTGATCGATCACGCCGGTAACTGCGCGAGCGGCTTCACGACCCGGAAAATGATCCAAGGCTGGATCGAACGCGGCGCCGGAACGATCGTTCGTATTTAATCGATCTCCCGGATGGAAGATTGAGGGGCCGGAGCCGGGATCGCAAATCCGGATTGGGTTTTCCGGATGCGTCCCAAGACCCGACCCCAGAGTAACCTTTGCCTTGCTTCTATTCTGTTATTGAAAGACCTTTTCGATACGAATCAGCTGGGTTTCGCCACTGGAATCATCGACACCGTCATTGTCGGTAACGAACAACAAAGCGCCGTCGCTGGTTACCGTGAGTCCTTCGACCTTTTCCAGGGCCAGTCCGCCAGTCGCTTCCAAAGCCGGCAATAGATCACGTACCAGTGTTTTATTCAGGGTATCGAACGAATCGCCTTCCGGCTTGAAGGTCACGCCGTTTACCGAGAATTTGTAAACCAGTTTGATGCGTGCATCGGTGTTGGCCTGGTTATCTCGTTCAATAACGGCGAACTCGGTATTACCCAAGGACGTAATCTCCGACAATCCGACCCAGCCGCCATTCGGTGATTGGCGTACATCGAGCGGATAATAGGCGAAAGTCCAGTTTCTGGTCACCGTGTCGTAGCGCCCGATCCGTACCTTGCCGCCGTCGTCGACATTATTCGGGTCGGGATCGCCAACCCAGGCCCTCTGAAATGCAATATACAGAATTTCCCGGCCAGCTTCGGTCACCGCGGCGACTCCTTCGAAACCAAAGCGACGCTGTTTGGCATCGACATCGGCCGGTAACGAGATCGATTCGAGGATCGTTCCGTCGGCCTTCGCGTGTACCAGGATGTTGGCGGTACTCGGCGGATCGCTCGGATCATCCGCGGAGCCCGCCCCTTCCGATGTCAGCCAGAAGCTGCCGTCACCACTGGCGCTGACCGCGATCCCTTCCGCATCGAGATCGACCGTGTTATTCGCAGCGTCCTTGAGCACGATCTCGCCGGTTATGACCGCCGGCCTTTGGCCGATGTCCATTGCATAGATCCGGCTTTGTTGAAAATAGCTGTCGTGAATCGTATAGACCCTCTCCTGATTGGCCGGATCGATTGCGAGGCCGGATAATGCTGCCCAGGGAATCGGCGCGCCATCCGCACGGTTCGCCGAAACGATGGTCGGGTACACCGATTCACGATGGCTTAGCCGATAAATCGTAATTGAGCCGCGGATGCCGTCCGCGCGCGAATCATTTTCGCTGCCTGCGACAAACAAATTACGTTTGGGTATTGCTTTGATCCCTTCCGGTCCGACACCTGCCGGCAAAGTTTGAACCAGTTTCAGTCGATTGTTTCGGCCGTTCACTTTGTAGACAAAGACAACGCTTGAACGCTCCGATGCAATGAATAGAAAGCGTTCGCCGCCATAAACACTGAAATCGGCACTCTCGGGTTCGTTTCCTTTATTTTCAGATCGGCTGTCGGGGTAGTGGCCAATACGCACGGCTTCGTGTTCCAGGTCATTATCCGATGTAAACACGACATTGCCCTGCATGTTGAATGCTGTGCAACCGCGGCTGCCGCCAAATAGGTCCCCTTCGTCGGCCGTGACAAACAGATTGTTTGAAATCCAGGTAACGCCATCGGGTTCGCGTGGAATATCGAACAGTACGTCGGTTAGGCTGATCAGTGCGGGATCTTCCTCGCTGGCGTCAATCTGGGTAAGATCAACCAAGCCTGCCGAAAAATGGTTGATCACGTTTCCTGTGGCCAGATCGACCAGCACGATGTGGTTGTTTTCCTGCAGGGTGACCACGGCTATATTGTTACGGTTGATGTCCACGTATTCGGGCTCTGCGTCGTCCGGGAACAAAAAGGCGAATCCGTCGAGATTGACATTTCGTATCGTCCAGTTGTTGGGACTGCCCACCAGATCGACGATTTGTAAGAGTCCCGGCGGCGCCTGCGGCGGTTCGCCGTTTCCGAAGTCTTCATCCCGCTCGTTTTCAATAACCACCGCGGCATAGCGACCATCCGGGCTAATCGCCACAGAATCGGGTTGTCCGGCCAGGGTATGCGTCGCAACGATGCTTTGGGTATTGATGTCAACCACATGCAAATGGCCGCTCGGCGCAATGAAGCTGGGAGAGGTATTGACGCCGACCAGCGCATAGTTGCGGACGACCGCGACCGATGTCGGCTCGCCGCCGACAGCGATCGCACCGAGGGGTTTCGGATCGGCAGGATTTTCGATGTCCACGAAACCGAGTTTGCCGGTTTGACTATCGGTGTACACAAGGGTCTTGCCGTCCCGACTGGCGTCGACGATTTCGGCAACCGTTTCATCATTGATATCGGTATTCAGATAGACCGGAAAGGTTGCAATCCGGTTGAAAGTTCGATCCATGTCAGCTCCGACGATCATGGGCGACAGAAAGAGCCACGCGCTTAAAAGCATGGCCGGCGTGCGTGGAGATTGCAATCCAAAAGGCATAAAAAAGTTCATCGAAACCCCCGTCTTGATTCGTTCCTGTTTATACAGGCTTGTTATTGGTAAGTGTCCAGTTGTTTACTCGCGATCAGGATAAAGAACGGAGATTACATTTTGATTAAATGTTGAAATCTGCTAGCAGGGACGGATGTTAATCACTTGTTAACAATCGCTTCATCATATTGTCACCGATCGCCGGGAAAATATTTTCCATCAACTGAAATACGCAAGTGGCCGGCAGATTCCATCAAGACTTTTCTATTGGGTGGTGTATTTTGGCCTTTGAGCCAAAGCGAGAACTTTTATGAATAAATCAGTGAATTCCGCGCATCGCTCTCAGGCTCTTCTGTTTGCTGTTGCAGCGGTTCTAAGCGCCTGTATGGCCGCGATGGCGAAACCGCCGGTTCCTGGCGCAATACAGACCCCAAATGGCGTGATGACCGGCGACGTCCGATCAGACAGCGCAGT
>JAKEEL010000141.1 GCA_022616595.1 Methylococcaceae bacterium | reverse complement strand
GTCGGGCCAGCTGCGCTGTTCCAATTCGTTCCCGACGAATTGGTGGACACCTCCGTCGGCCATCGTGTGTGACGTTTCGCCCGAACCGTGAGCTTGATCGGCGATCAGGGGAATCGAGCACTTCTTCGACGATTGTCCTGGGGCTCTTGTGGCGGTCCGTTTCGTGATCGCCGGCCAATGCGGAACTCAAGAATGTTCCCAGATAACCGCCGCCCGACACGGTGGACAGATAGTCGAATTGATGAAATAAATCCCGCTTCGCCAAAGTCTCCACGATTCCGAGGCAAAAGGTGGCCGAGCGGATACCGCCTCCGGAAAGAGCCAGGCCCGTCGCATTGCACAGCGGTATACCCGGTACAAGACCGCCCAAGTCCAATGCCTTTCGCCGCTGTGTAATTTCTTCATGCTCTCTCCGGTTAATTTCCGCCCAGGCTGCCGGCAATCCCGCATCGAGGTCCGCGCCGAGTTGCGCTGTCACTTCTCCTTCGCCGAAACCGTCCAGCGCTTTTTGTGTCTCTTCCGAAATGGCGCGTCCATCCGCTAGCGCCTCGAGCGCATTCAGATAAACGGACAGGGATTGCCGCACTTCGATCAGTTCCGCTCGGAACATCCGCCGCACCTGCTCATCCTTGAAAACCAGCATGAATTTGCTGTTCAGATCGGGCACGCTGCTTTGAGTCATCCATCGATGCCAGCGCGCCGTATAAGGCCTGAGCGTGTCATTGAGAAGTTTGAGCACGAGCCACTGAAACCTCTTTGCGTCCGGGTGTTTGTCCATCAATTCCCGCGTCTTCGGGAAAAGGCTGTGCACGCTTTTTGCGGCGGTTTCTTCATTGCCCGAACGATAATGCAGAGGCTGGGTGGTGATTCTGGTGGTCATTTCGACCCATAGGGAATGAGCCGGAATTTTGTCCGGACTCGTGGTTTCAGTATTCATAGCAGGTTCGAGTTATTCCATAACGGACCGGATGAGAGAATCGATATTCGTTAGAATATCCGGCATCGACTCTGAAAGCTGGGCGTCTCAGCGGGCGGAACCGATCCAGCCATCGAGAAAATTTTCGCACAGCAGATCGCTTGCGCGTTCGACGCTTTCGATTCCGGCCACATCCAGTTTGCCGGTCCGGGCGAGGATGCAGATGCCGTGAACCCCGCTCCATAAGGCTCGGGCCGCGGGTTTGATCAGGGCTTCGGGCAGATCGGGACGCATCTTTTCAAACTGACGCTCCACGCCCCGGAATGATTCCAGAACGCGCCTTTGATACCACTCCGGCAGCCTCATTTCATCCGCAGTGCGAATTTCAAAGATCATGTTCCACAGGTGCGGATTATCGGCGGCGAAGCGGATATAACTGCGCCCGAGTTCCACGATGCAGCGGCGTGGTTCCTGGTATTGCGATGCGGTCTGGTCGAGTTGCAAGGACAGGCGATCCAGGGTTCGAGCGTTGACCTGCAAGGCCAGGTCGTCGAGATTGTCGAAAACCAGATAAAGACTGCCGACCGTGTAACCGATCCCCGAAGCGATACGGCGGGCGGTCAGAAAACTCCTGCCGTTTTCGGCGACCAGTTTTTCGGCCGCGTCCAGCGCCATCTGTCTGATTTCCTCGCGGCTGTGATCGCTTCGTCTTGCCATCAAAATGAACCCCGGAGATTTGGCGGAATTATTTTACAGGATTCACGCTCGATCTCCGGGTAATCTCAAGAATCCGCGTTGGAATTCGAATATCTAATTACGGCCGAGCATCATATTTGTATCCGGTTCATGCACGTGAGACGTCCTCTGTGATTATCTTCTCCACATGGACAGACCATGCGAAAAAGCCGGGGAACCGGCAACATGCGGAACCGGTCACGGGGTCCGGTCTGCGCTGTTAAATTTCTCCCCGATTCAGCAACGGTACGGTCCGGAATTCCAATCCGGCTCCTTTGAATTCAGTTTTCAGGGCTCTGACCAAATCGACCAGCCGGTCTTTCGCAAGAGGGAGGTGGAAACTTTGTTGTTTTTCCCGGCCGGTGACCTGTTCCGACAGCGAATAACCGGAATGACTGCGCCGGTGCCCCGAAATCGCAAAGGTCGTGAATTCGATTTCGCTGTCGTACTCGAGCAGGAAGTCGACCACGGATTCTTCGAGTTCCGGAGGAACGTCGAGCATGAAGAGGAGCATTTCGTCGTTCATGGCAAGGCGCCTCCGGGTTGACCGTGGCGGTGATACAGAATCGGCAGCAGGAGCAGCGTCAACAAGGTCGAGGTAATCAGGCCTCCGATCACCACGATCGCGAGAGGCCGCTGGATTTCGGAACCCGGACCGGTCGCGAACAGCAGGGGCGTCAATCCGAACGCGGCGATACTCGCGGTCATGAGCACCGGGCGCAAACGGCGTTTCGCACCACGGATCACGGTTTGAAGCCTATCGCAGCCCTGACTGCGAAGTTGATTGAAATATCCGACCAGAACGACCCCGTTCAGGACCGCGATGCCAAGCAGCGCGATGAAACCGACCGAGGCCGGGACCGAAAGGTATTCACCGGACAGGCCCAATGCAAAAACGCCCCCGATCAAGGCCAGGGGAATATTGGCCAGAACCAGAAATGCCTGGCGGACCGAGCCGAAACTGGTAAACAACAGTAGAAAGATCAGGCCGATCGCGATCGGGACCACGAGCATCAGTCTTTTCGCGGCGCGTTGCTGATTTTCAAACTGTCCGCCCCAGGTAATGTAATAACCGGTCGGTAACTTGACCGACCGTGCCACGAGCTGTTTCGCCTCATCGACGAAACTGACCAGGTCGCGGCCGGTGACATTGCAGCGAACCACCGAGTACCGTTGGCCGCGCTCGCGCGAAACCGAAACGACTCCCTCGCCGTCGCTAAACCGGGCGACTTCGCTGAAGGGAATGCTCCGGCCGTCCGGCAGGGAAATCGTCAACGATGTGAGTGAACGACGATCCCCGGCGCCTTTCAGGTTCAACGGGGTCCTTTTAATTCCTTCCTGAATCGTCCCGATCCGGCGCCCTTCGATGATCGCGCGCAACAGCCCTTCCAAGGTATCGACATCCAGTCCGAAGCGCCCGGCCGCGGTCCGGTCGATCACGATATTCGAATACAAGACCCCTTCATTCCGGGTCGCGAAAACATCGCTGGCTCCCGGAATTTTCCGGATCAAATCCGCGATTTGGGCGGCTTTAGCATTCAATATCGACAAATCGGCCCCGAACAACTTGATGGCCACATCGCCGCGTACCCCGGTCAGCATTTCGGTCACCCGCATCTGGATGGGTTGGGTGAATCCGTAGGCAATCCCGGCAAATCCGTCCAGAACGCCGCGAATTTTGTCGATCAATTCTTCTTTGCTGTGAACGAGCCAGTTCTCCTGTTGATCCAATACGAAAAAGGCATCGGTATCATTCAACCCCATTGGATCCAGGCCGATTTCATCGACCCCTACCCGGGAAATGATCTGGCGAACTTCAGGCACCCGTTCGAGAATCGCTTTCTGAACCTGCATATCCATGCGGACCGATTGCTGGAGTGAAATCGATGGCAGTTTTTCGAGTTGCACGACGATATCGCCTTCGTCCATGGTCGGCATGAAGGATTTACCGATCTGGCCGAATACCAGAACAGCAGTCAGGAACAACAGCGCCGTACCGCTGTATACCGCCTTTGGATGAACCAGACTCCAGTCGAGAATCGGCGCATAGAGACCCGCAAGCTTGGCGGGCAGCCAGGGTTCCTTGGGCGACGGATGGGTGATCAGATAGGACGAGGTGACCGGGATCATCGTAAATGCCATGATCAGCGAGCTTGCGAGTGCCAGGACGATGGTCTTGGCAACCGGCGAAAACAATTTGCCTTCCAGTCCCTCCAGAGTCAGCAAGGGCACGAACACCAGCATGATAATGAGAATCCCCGTAGTTACCGGAACGGCGACTTCCTTGACCGCCCGGTAGATAATATGGAGTCTGGGCAGCCTGGACTGCGCGGAATGAGATAAATGTTCGCTGATATTCTCGACCACGACCACGGCCGCATCGACCAGCATTCCAATCGCGATCGCGAGGCCGCCGAGGCTCATCAGGTTGGCCGTGAGGTCGATCTGGTGCATCATGATGAAGGTGGCGCAGGCCGCGAGCGGCAGAACGATCGCAACCGAAACCGCGGCCGGGACGCTGCCGAGGAACAGGAAAAGCAGAACCAGCACCAGTACGACGGCTTCCAGGAGCGCCTTGCCGACCGTCTTAACGGCCTTTTCGACCAGGTCTCCGCGATTATAGAAGGGTTTCAGTTCAATCCCTTCGGGTAACGAAGGTTTGATCTCGTCGAGTTTTTTTTCAAGCGCCGCGACGGTATTTTTCGCGTTGCTGCCCCGGAGACTGAGAACCAATCCTTCGACGGTTTCGGCACGGCCGTTTTGGCTGACCGCTCCATAACGGGTCAGGAAGCCGTATTCGACGGACGCGATGTCGGAGACCCGCGTCGGCATGCCTTTTTCGGTCTCGACGACCGTATCGCGAACGTCTTCCAGCGATTCGATCCGGCCTTCCGCGCGGACCAGTATCGCTTCTTCTCCATCGGAAAGGCGGCCGGCTCCGTCATTGCGGTTGTTCGCGGTGAGCGCTTCGACGAGTTGCTGCATGGAGATGCCGCGCGCAGCCATCCGGGCCGGGTCGGGCTTCACCTCGAAAGTTTTGACCAGGCCGCCCAGCGCGTTCACATCGGCGACTCCCTCGACGGTCCGGAGCGCCGGCCGGATCACCCAATCCAGGAGTTCGCGCTTGCCCTGGAGATCAAGCCCATCGCCTTCGAGGGTGAACATGAACATTTCGCCGAGCGGTGTCGTCATCGGCGCGATGCCTCCTTCGACGCCTTCAGGCAGATTGTCCCAGATTCCATTGATCCTTTCGGCGACCTGCTGCCTGGCCCAGTAGATATCGGTGCCTTCCTGGAAATCCAGGGTGATGTCGGTCAGCGCATAATACGCGATCGAGCGCAGCATGGTCTGATTCGGAATCCCGAGCAGCTCGATTTCGATCGGGGCCGTGATCCGCGTTTCGACTTCCTCCGGCGTCATGCCCGGTGATTTCACGATGATTTTCACCTGGGTCGGAGAAACATCCGGGAACGCGTCGATCGGCAAACTCAGGCCCGCCTGAACTCCGGCCAGGGACAGCGCAATCCCGAGAACCAGGATCATGAGGCGCTGCGTGAGTGCAAAATGGATCAATCGATCGATCATTCTGCGCCCCCGAATCCGAGCCAGTGCGCCTTGATGGCAATCGTACCCTGCACCGCGACCCGGTCATGCGGACCGACATTTCCCTTGATGATGACATTCCCGCCGCTTTCGCCCATCGTTTCAACGGTCCGCGGAATAAAGCCGTTTTCCGAGCGCACAAATAACAGGGTATCCCCTTGATGGCGAACCAGGCTGGCTTTGGGGGCGATCAAAAGGTCCGGCTGTCCGGAGCGGCGCACGTTGACCTGGATGCTCTGACCGGGCCTGATCCGCCCCGCGGGATGCTCGACCACGGCTCGCACCAGTACGCTTTGATGCTTCTCATCGACTTTGCTGTCGATCAGGAAAATATTCCCGGCCACGGCTTTGCCCACAACTTCCATCACATCCCCGGCGCGGATCTGGTCGATATTTGCCTGCGGTACGGCGGCCTCCAGCCACAGTCTGGATAAATCCGCGATACTGAACAGGGGGTCATGGTCCTCGACCCGCTGCCCCGTGACGACGAACTTATGCAGGACGACACCGGCCTCGGGCGCCAGGATGATCCTGGAATTTCGAAGGCGCTCGGTCCGCATCAAGGCCGCGAGTTCCGGCTTCGAAAAACCAGCAATCGACAACAGCTGGCTCGCTTCATCGCGTGAAATGCGAGCCTGTTGAAACTGCAATTCGGCTTCCTGCAATCTTTTCTCGGCGATGACGCCTTTGTCGAAAAGCGATTTTTCCCGATTATATTGGCGTCGGGCGAGTTGGTAGCGGGATTCAGCGATGAGCAGCTCTTTCTGAAGCCCCAGCGATCCGGAACTGATCATTTCGACCAGCTTCTGTCCCTGCGTGACGTTCTCGCCCTCGGAGACGAAAATCTGCTTGACCACTCCGCCATTCGGTTCCGTAACCACGATTTCGCGGGTCGGAGGAACCGTCACCATCGCGGGCGCGGTAAACAGCGGACGATGTTCGGCTATCGCGAGCGAGGCGGTTGTCAGACCCAGATTGGCGATCTGTTCCGGCGTGAAAACCAGCTCATTTTCAGCGCGGACGGGTCCCGCAAAAACGGACAGATGAATCAAAAACAGCATCGCGGGATGTATCTTCATGGCACGACTCCGACAACCTGGTTATACAGTGCAATGTCGCGCTTCAGAAAAATCTGTTGCTGGTCCAGATTACGGATCGCCTGAAAGGCTCTTTTCCGCGCAATCAGGAGTTCGCTCAGACTGACTTCTCCGTTCTTAAATCCAAATTCCTGCGCCTCGATATATTTTTTTTGAAGGCCGGCACGATCTTCCG
>JAKEEL010000004.1 GCA_022616595.1 Methylococcaceae bacterium | reverse complement strand
GTTATACAATTCCAGCCCACCATCGACGTCGAAACGGCAATAGCCAATGGTATCCACCGCGAAATCGTGAACCGGTCTGTGACGGAAAGTCCGAATTATCTGCGATAGAAACCGATCCGGATGCAACCTAAAGACTACTACAAGATCCTCGGGATCGACCAAAACGCCACACAGAACGCGATCAAAAGCGCGTACCGTAAACTCGCGCGCAAGTTCCACCCGGACATCAGCAAGGAAAGAAACGCCGAAGAGCGCTTCAAAGAACTCGGCGAGGCCTATGAAGTTCTAAAAGATCCCGGGAAACGGGCTGCTTACGATCGATTCGGGAACCCGTGGCAATCCACTCAGGACTTTCACCGCCCGCCCGCCTGGAAGAACAACTTCGGGTTTTCAAAAAGCGGGGGCGAACGGGGGTTCAAATCCGCTATCGGCGAATTTTTTGAATCGCTGTCGGGCTGGAGCCGGCGGTGGTCGACTGGCAAAATAGGCAAGCAATGGTTCGGCGGCAAGGATCATCATGCCAGAGTTCAGATCGACCTGATCGATTCCTACCGAGGAGCGAACCGCAGGATCACGCTCCGCATCCCGATACCGGACAGCCAAAGTTCAGTTCCATTCACGGAACGCGTGCTGGATGTTCGTATTCCGAAGGGAATCAAAGCAGGGCAACGCATCCGGCTCGCGGGCCAGGGGTTGTCCGGAATCCGCGGAGGCCTGAGCGGCGATCTCTACCTTGAAGTCGAATTCAAACCGCACCCCTTCTTCACCGTGGAAGGGCCGGACGTTTTTCTGGATCTGCCGGTCGCTCCGTGGGAGGCGGCGCTCGGAGCATCGGTCAAAATCCCGACCCCGGAGGGTTCCGTTGAAGTGAAAATCCCGGCCGGATCCCACCAGGGCAACCGGATCAGATTGAAAGACAAAGGCATTCCGGGTTCGCCGAGCGGTCATTTTTATGTCACAGTGCAAATCGTGCTGCCGCCCGCGGATAGTGAGAAAGCAAAAAAAATTTACCGGTATATGGCGCGGGATTTTTCATTCGACCCGCGAGCCGGTTTCGGCAATTTGAAATAATCAGAAAACTCCCCAGCCGCTAACCTCGTTGCCCGAGAAGCACGGATTTCTCGTCGGGCTCCGCGAAAGTCGGACTATGCCAACAACCGGTTCACGGGAAAATCGTGAAGTGATGTCTCCCGAGATTGGACGTCAGCGATGCATTGCGTAAGGCATAGTTCGAGAACCCCGCCGATCCGGCGCGATCCCGGTGACCAGTGGTATCGCCTTTCCGCGGAGTTTCGATATCGATCAACGATTTTATACGTGTGATGATTTTGCCGCGTTGACTTTTCTCGAGTTCGATCAACGCACTGAACTTATCGATCGCAAATTCGGACAGAATGTCCTCCAGCAGATCACGATCGAATTCCAATCGTGGAATTTCAATCACCACGTCCGCGTAAAGCTTCAGGTACATCGCTTGTCTTTCGTAACATTGCATGATGAATCCCTCCTCAAGGACTTACACGCGTATCAAACCACGCGTTCTTAGAACGATTCTTGACTCAGATCAAACCTACGAGCCCTGAATGTCATTTGTGCAGATTTCCAGAGTACCGCTATTCCAAATGCTACCTTGTTTCAGAT
Organism: Methylococcaceae bacterium; assembly: GCA_022616595.1. Taxonomy (GTDB): domain Bacteria; phylum Pseudomonadota; class Gammaproteobacteria; order Methylococcales; family UBA1147; genus UBA1147. Next base: position 2,983 of record JAKEEL010000004.1, on the reverse strand, counting down.
TGATACTCCAATCCTCCCGCAATGTCAATTGTTATTTGCCGGTAAAAATCGAACGGTTCTTTCCGGACAATAATACGAGATATCAATAGCTTAAAAAGCAGAAGTAAAATTAGATCGCTCACGAACCGGCATAAGCTGGTACGATATGGACGCCAAGGTTCCGGCCGCCTCCTTACCGTAGATCCAGTACGAATGCCCTTCAACCGGTGAACGGAAATTTGCACCGGCCCGGGCATCCCCAAGTCTTGAAGCATCCAAAGGAACTGTCATGAAAATAAGCGTTGAAATCGATGCAACCCCCCTGGAAGTCCGCGAATTTTTCGGGCTTCCCGATGTTCAATCCCTGCAAAAGGACATCTTGGATAAGATCCGCGATGACATGACCCGGGGAGCTACCGGTTTGGACGCCTTCAATTTGATGAAACCCTTTTTCCCGGCGCATTTGCAATCGATGGAATCGCTGCAGAAAGCGTTTTGGAATGCATTTCCGAATGTCAACATCAACACACGCGAGGAAGAAAGTCAGGATCAGGAGAAGCCGGAATGAATGCCAATCCTGTCAGGATCGCCTCGCAGTGCGCAAGGTGCGCCGCGCTCATGCGGAACATTTGATCGTCCTGCCCTTTATTTTAGGTTCGCACGGCATCATTCCTCGCAAAAAGCCACTCCGATTCCTTTTCCCGCATATCGGACCAGCTTTGCCTTGATCCGAGGAGCCGCTTCGGCAAGTCCTTGCAACTGCATTTCGATGATGCTGCCCAGAGGAGGCATGTCGCTCCAGTCACACAACAGAAACGCTCCCGTATCGGAAAAATCCCGAATGTTCAATAACTTTTCGGGGAACGAGGAATGCCAGACTTTGACGGTGCCGCGATGCACCAAACGAACCGTGCCCCTGCGTTCACCGCCAGTCAGCGATGGAGTTTTATCAGATTTGCCCATAATCCTGAAACTATAGCCGAATCTACGGCATAGGGCACGGTTTTAGACTTGCGGATGACCATTGCATGAAGGTTTGCTCAAACCTCCAACCCAGCCGCACCTTGTTTCATCGCCCCGTCGCATTCGTGTAAACTGCGCACCGTTACGAATTCTTGCTTGGCATTTCGGGAGACGATGAAAAAAACTTCCGTGTCTCAAAGCCGGCGGGTATCCTCTACCCTGAGCGGAATTTGAATTTTCCGCCGGATTGGCTTCTAAAACAATAACCCATGCGCACTCGAAATTTTCCCCTCAATACTCTGAAAGAAACCCCCGCGGACGCCGAAATCGCAAGCCATCAATTAATGCTGCGCGCCGGTCTGATCCGCAAACTGGCGGCCGGATTGTATACCTGGCTGCCGCTCGGAATGAAGGTATTGCATAAAGTCGAAACGATTGTCCGGGAAGAAATGAACCGCGCCGGGGCGCTGGAAGTTCTGATGCCCGCGGTGCAGCCCGCGGAACTCTGGCAGGAGTCGGGCCGCTGGGAGCATTACGGTCCGGAACTGGCAAGGCTTAGGGACCGGCACGATCGGGAGTTCTGCCTGGGCCCGACCCACGAGGAAATCATCACCGACCTGGCCAGAAACGAAATCAAAAGCTACAAGCAACTGCCGGTCAATTACTACCAGATTCAGACCAAGTTCCGGGATGAAATCCGGCCGCGTTTCGGCATCATGCGCGCCCGCGAATTCATCATGAAAGACGCCTACTCCTTTCATCTGGAGCAAGATTCGCTGGACGAAACCTACCGGGAGATGCATCAGGCCTATTGCCGCATTTTTTCCCGTCTCGGACTGGAATACCGTGCCGTACTCGCGGATTCCGGCGCGATCGGCGGTAACCTGTCGCACGAATTCCATGTGCTGGCCGAATCCGGTGAGGATGCGATCTGCTTCTCGACCGGCAGCGAATACGCGGCGAACGTCGAACTGGCCGAAGCACTGGCTATTGGCGCCCGCGGCATTGCCGGACTCGAAATGACGCGTGTCGAAACCCCGGGTCAACACAGTATCGATCAAGTCAGCCGCTTTCTCGGGACCTTGCCCGAGCGATGTTTGAAAACATTGTTGGTCAAATCCGAAGACGGTTCGACGGCCGCCCTGCTGCTGCGCGGCGATCACGAGTTGAATCCGATCAAGCTCGCAAAACTGGATGGGATCGCCTCCCCGCTTGTCTTCGCAAGCGATGCGGAAATCCACTCCGCGGCAGGCTGTTCGGCGGGTTCGCTCGGCCCGGTGGGACTGAACATTCCGCTGATCGCGGATCGCTCCGCGGCCACACTGACCGATTTTGTCTGCGGAGCCAATCAGGATGGCTGGCATTTCACGGGGGTTAACTGGGAACGGGACCTGCCTCTTCCGGCACGAATCGAGGATATCCGCCGGGTCGAGGATGGCGATCCGAGCCCCGATGGCCGCGGAACTTTGAAAATCGCCCGGGGCATCGAAGTCGGACATATCTTTCAACTGGGCCGCAAATACAGCGAGGCCATGAACGCGGTGGTTCTCGATGAAAGCGGCCGGAGCCGGATCATGACCATGGGCTGCTATGGAATCGGGGTCACCCGGGTGGTCGCAGCCGCGATCGAGCAAAATCACGATGAGCGGGGCATCATCTGGCCGGCGGCCATCGCCCCGTTTCAAGTCGCGTTGCTGCCGATGAACATGCACAAATCCGAACGCTTGACCGCGGCAGTCCACGAGTTGTACGAGGAACTGCTCGCAGCCGGGATTGACGTATTGCTTGACGACCGCAAGGTACGCGCCGGCTTCATGTTCGCCGACATCGAGCTGATCGGAATTCCGCACCGGGTCGTTTTAGGCGACCGGGGGCTCGATTCCGGCAGCGTGGAGTACAAGGGCCGCCGGGATACGCAGATTCAGGAAATTCCCTTGCAAGAGCTGATCGATTTCCTGAAAACGCGGATCTCGAATTAAAAAAAGGCCCTCCAACACCCGAATACCCTTTCACGCGATCGTAATTTTTCGGCTACGATCCG
>JAKEEL010000001.1 GCA_022616595.1 Methylococcaceae bacterium | reverse complement strand
TGGCGGATTCCACGGTTCCCTTTCAAATACGCGGCAAGGATCCGGGACTGGTCGTTCTGAACGATCGGCCGGTCAATGCCGAAACGCCTGCCGATCTGCTTGACGATCCGGTTACGCCGGCCGCTCGGCTGTTTGTTCGGAACAACGGCCTGCCGCCGCAAAATATTGACCCGGCATCCTGGCAATTGTCGATCGCGGGCGAATCCGCAATCTCCCCCAAACAATATTCATTGGCGCAATTAAAACAGCGATTCGACCACCACAGCCTGCAATTGGTGCTCGAGTGTGCGGGCAACGGCCGTAACGAATTCAATCCACCGGTGTCCGGCCTTCAGTGGACCCAGGGCGCGGTGGGCTGCCCGCTGTGGACCGGTGTGCGTCTCAAGGATCTTCTGGAAGACGTGGGAGTCGGAGAAAATGCCGTCTATGTCGCGTATTACGGCGAAGACAGGCATCTCAGCGGCAATCCCGACGAAGTTCCGATTTCGAGAGGTGTCCCGCTGCGCAAGGCTCTGGAAGACGAAACCTTGATTGCGTGGGCAATGAATGGCGAAGACCTGCCGCTCCTGAACGGTTACCCCTTGCGCCTGGTTTGCGCCGGATGGCCTGGCTCAACCAGCGGGAAATGGCTGAAAAAACTACTGATCCGCGACCGGGTTCACGACGGCCCGAAAATGATGGGATATTCCTACCGGATCCCGTGCCAGCCGGTTGCGCCGGGCGCGAAAGTCGCGGAACACGGCATGTGCATCATCGAATCCATGCCGGTCAAATCGATCATCACCTACCCGAGGACCGGCGCCTTGCTGAATCCCGGCCAACCGCTCCCGATACGAGGCCACGCGTGGTCCGGCGATCTTCCCGTAGCAGCGGTCGATACCTCGATCGATTTCGGCGCAAGCTGGCAGCCCTGCATCCTGGAGGAACCGGTAAACCGCCTGGCCTGGCAGCATTTTTCGACGACCTTGACCTTGCCCGTGCACGGATACTATGAAGTCTGGGCTCGCGCGACGAACGGCGAAGGACGCATGCAGCCGATGTTGGTGCCCGGATGGAACCCCGAAGGCTATCTGAATAATGCCTGTCACAGAATCGCGGTACGAGTCGTCTGAATGCCTCCCCGAACACCCTTGGCCGTCTGTTGGCTGGCAATAATTTCGCCGCTTCTCGGATGCCATGCCATTGCAAGCGCCTACGCCGGTGAAACCGGGAATCTCCGCGATACGCACGGGTTGTTGAAGTCTGCTCCGGGATACGAAATCGTGCAACGGGAATGCACGCTGTGTCACTCGGAAAAACTGATCACCCAGACCAGGGCGAGCCGGGACGGCTGGACGGAAACCATCCGATGGATGCAAGAGACTCAAAATCTCCGCAAATTTTCTGTTCACGAGGAAAAAGCCATTTTGGATTACCTCACGGAAAACTATGCGCCGCTGTCACAGGGCCGCCGGCCGCCGTTAATGATCCGGGAATGGTACGTGCTCGAACCCTGAACCGGCCGCGTATGCGCCGCTGCATGTTGTAGAGTGGAACCATGTACGGGTTTCGCCGCACGGAAACCGCGGACGGGGCCACCTCATACGGGAACCATGTCCGGATTCCGCCTCTTTAGTTTGTAGGGTGCGCCATCCGCACAAAAAAGCCCGGGCAGGGAGGGCACCGCCCATCTTCTCCGCGTTTCTCCCGGCGCCACGCGGTGGGCAATGCCCGCCCTGCTCGCTGTCACCGTCGGAAAACAATCGAGAACAAAACGGACGGGATAACGATATCCCGTCCTGCACCGGGGCAAGCGCCCCGAGTTCGGAATTCGGGTTGATCAGGTGCGCTGTGCGCACGCGAAAAAGGGCGGGCCGAACAAATGTTCCGCGTGCGCATCAACCGCTTCAAGCGGGACGGGGTACTTCGGTGTCCTCGTAAATCAGGTCCAGCGGCAGAGCCAGGTCCAACGATCGCAGCAGGGCGGTTTCGGCGCCTTCGTACGTATCCACTTCCCAAATGCCGGACGGGCTTGGGCGATAGACTTCGACGCGCCGCGTATCTTGGGCCGTTATGACATATTCCTCGAGATTCTCCAGGTATTGATAGGCGAGACGCTTTTCACGCCGATCGATGTTTTCGGTGGTCGGCGACAGTACTTCCACGATCAATTTGGGTGCTTCGAGGTAAAGGGCCTTGTCGTTGCGCGGTTCGCAACTGACCATCACATCCGGATAATAAAAAGCCTCGGCTTTTTTTACCCGTACTTTCATGTCGGCAATGAAAACCCGACATGGGCTTTGGCGCAGATGGGAATGCAGTCGTGTGAAAAAATTTCCGGCAATCACGTTGTGGGCACGGTTCACGCCGACCATCGCGAAGAGCTGGCCGGAAACATACTCGTAGCGAACTTCTCCGGCTTCTTCCGCGGCCAGGTATGCTTCAATGCCGATCGAAGGTATCAGCGCGTGCGAAGTCATGGCGGGATTTTCTCCAAAGAATTTTGCGATCGAATCATAGCATGTCCGGTCGGGCAAGTTGAAATTCCCGGCGTATCTAGCAAGTGTAGCAAGTGTAGGGTGCGCTATGCGCACGCGGAACATTCGATCGCCTTGCCACGTGCGCGCGGCGCACCCTACGCGCTGCCCCGGAAAGCGCAGGTTGAAGGTCAGGGGCCCGTTCGTCGTGAACATCCCGAACGGGGTCGCATCTGCCGACCAGACGACATTCTGGTTCTCATCGGTAATCGCCTTCGGCGTGGCCAGATGGTCGGTATGGACATAGTAGAGTTCATCGGCATTGCCGGATGAACCCGTGCCCGTTTGCACGATCGGATTCATGTCTTCGAGATCTCCCGCGACCACGGCGACAATTATGTCATCCAGGTAAATATACTCCCACGTCGAATCGGCCTGCGCATCGGTTTCGGCGATCAGTCGACCGGCCGAATCGTAGTGATAAAAGGTGATGGTCGCACCAGCGACCTTTTTAACGCGTTCGCCGCGGCCGTTGTACCTGTAGCTTGCGACCGACGTACCGCTCGACAGGCCGACCGTGGTCAGCCGGTTGTCGGTCTGCGCGACCAGATTATCGGCGGCATCGTACAGATAGCTCAGGTCCGACACGACGGCGTGGGTTTGGGCGGTCAAGCGGTAATCGAGATCGAAGTAGCGGGACAGCCCGATGCCGTTGCCGAAAGTCAGCGCCGACCTCGGTCCGAAGGGCCCGTAGGTCAGGTTGTCGACCACGATTCTGGTGCTGCCTTCGTGCGTGGTCGTGACCGACTCGATTCGGCCCTGATCATCGCGAAAATAATCGACCCTGCGACCCGAGGGGTAGATAATCCGAGTCAGCCAAGCCCGGGAGCAATGAAATGGAATCCGGAATGGTGGAAACATTGGAGCCCCCGTATTCCGCTCCGCTACATACGGGCTACGCGTGCTACAATGGCGGAACTCCTACGTTGTCAGGGAATCCGTCCATGCCCAAGCAAGAAGTCGAACGCCTCGCCGGGGTCGGTGCGCGCATCGCCGAGCTGCGCAAACGCGCGGGCTACACCCAACAAGAGTTGGCCGAGGCCGTGAACACGACCCAGCGGATGATTTCGTATTACGAGACGCAATCGGAGCCGCCGCCCTCGATGTTGTTGCCGGAACTGGCGCGCGTGCTCAAGGTGAGTATCGATGCGCTGTTGGGGTTGGAACCCTTGAAGAAGAAGCCGCGCCTGCCCGACAGCCGTGTGCTGCGCCGGGTGCAGCAGATCGAGGCGCTGGAACCCGCTGAGAAGCGTCAGGTGTTGCAAGTGCTCGATGCGTTCATCGAGCGGGGGAAGTTGAAGAAGAAGGCGGCGAGTGGTTAGGACGACGAAGCCGGCGGGGGGCTGGCTTCGGTTTTATTTAATCGTGGTCTGTCCCTGCTGTATCCACTCGAATCAATTGGCCACGCTCAAAATTGAACGAAACCTGATCCGCAACAAGGTGATCTTTCCCCTTTTCAAAGCTCGATTGCACAGAAGGGTCTTTAAGGATTTCGCGGATTCTTGCTTCGTTCGTGCCTTGACCGATTGAGTTCAACACAAGCGCCAACACGTCTCTTTGCAACATGACGAATTTTGTTTGTTGGGACTGATGGTCAAGAGTAACTGACTGGTCTATCAGTTGAAACGCGAACCATCCGCAGAGCGCTACAAGAACCACGCAGACGATCCAAGGCAGCGAACGCGCACGAAACGTCACCTGCATTGCGAACCTTCCTTGCATGCGGTAGCAGCTGCCCGGCCAAACGTTTTGCAATTGTTGTTGAAAAGGTTGTAGTCCGGATGGTTCCTGCGGAATCTGTCTGCAAAATCTATCGTTCCCTGATAATCACTGTCTGGATAATACGTCGCCGAAACTTCACTGCCCTTTCCAAGGTTTCTAGAAAGGTAGTCATAGAGGTTGTCCAGAGATGCCTGAGTCGGTAGTCCATTTGGTCCCATGATGACGTTGGGAATCTTTACATCGGGCGCACCGCGGACAGCAC
>JAKEEL010000140.1 GCA_022616595.1 Methylococcaceae bacterium | reverse complement strand
GTTGTCACACACACCTACTACCGGTAGTATGTTGAGTAACTACCTCAACCTGGGGCTGCCGTGGCGATCGATGTTCTTGACCGAGGCGATTTGGCGTTTCCGCGCTCGCTGCCGGAGTTTCAGCGGCTGTTTCCGAACGAGGCAGCATGTGCGGCATACCTTGAGCGCACGCGATGGGGCAATGGCTTCGTCGGTCCTCGTCGTGGCACCCGGCGCCACCCTCCTCACCGACGACTGGAGCGGTTACGCGAAGCTGGACGAACGCGGTTATTGCCATACCGCCGTCGCGGAGCGGGGCGACAGGCAAGTTGCCGGGAGATTCCTGCCGATCATTCACCTCGTATTCTCCAATCTCAAGACTTGCTTGCGCGGCATCCATCATGGTGTCAGCCCGCAGCATCTACAAACCTGCCTCAACGAATTCACCTTCCGCTTCAACCGCCGCTTCTACCCTTTCAACGCCTTCCGTTCTTTGCCCGGTATCGCTGGCGACGTCACCGCGCCTACCTACGCTGATCTCTACCCCGCAAAATCACGACTCACTACATCTAGTAGGTGTGTGTGACAACCCGATAAGCACGCATTTCACCATCATGCCAGGTGACAACCGACGGACTGCGTCCGTCGATGTCGTCAAAGTGAGGTTCCGGTCCCAATTCATACACGCGCGCCGCATGTCCGGCAATTTGCGTGCTCCGCGGGTCCGAACCGTACCGGAAAGCAAGTGCTGAGTGCTCGGTTTCGGCAATCCCTTTACGTACTTCAGTGACGACAAAGGCTTCGTCATGTGTCTCCAAGGTCCGATCAGCGAAGGGAATTTCGCGGAGTTTTTGATCTCGCACGTGGATTTGGAGCGACTGCAGGCGATGTCCGTATGTGCGCTTCGGTTGCAACGGGTGAAATAGCAGCATCGATTCAGCCTCCTTCCAAGAGTGTGCTGCCTCGAAATGAGGGTTGCTTTTCATCGGTGTGGTTGGATTGGTACCCGGTCGCCTTCGGCGGGATTCGAGGGCAATCATACCGGTCCCCCTTTCATACGTAATAGCTCGATAAACTCCCGTCGTGTTCTAGGTCCGTAGGTCTCGAAACTCGGTTCAGGATTTTCCAGGTAGGTGCGTTTCACTCGAGCGACGCGGTCTTTTTCGGTACGCAGTCGAATTCCTTCCGGTGAAATTGCATACGGTTTGGCGGCATTCAGACCGAATACCTTGGCTCTCAGGTCGGAGGTGAGTTCGGGATATCCGTATTTTTCCCGCAGGCGCTCGTCGATTTGGAAGGTTCGAAAAGCCTGGATTTGGTCTTGGGGACTACCGTACCAGATTGAATCGGTGCCCCACAGCACGTTGTTCGCGCCTACGTATCGGAACAACTTACCTAGAACGTGGGTGGCTTGATCCGGATCACCCATCAGCATTTTCCAGGTGCTGCCCAGTTCTGCGTAGACATTGCTATTCGGTTCGATGTCGTTATCCTGCATCGATTTGACCAGACTGTCGACGCCGCCGTCGGCTTTAGCCGGATCGTAAGGCCCTTCCTTGCGGCGCGGTTCGTAGCCGGAGTGGTAAACGATAAACGCGACGTCCGGATAACGCTTGGCGACGATACCGATATCACGGCAGGTCGAAAATGGATAATCGAGGCCGAACAGGGGAATGCCTTTGTGGATACAAATCAGCTTCACCCCGAGGCTGCGCGCTTTTTCGATGAAAGGGATGCCGACCTTCTCATCATCCAGCCAATAACCCGTGCCGTCGGGACCCCACTGGGTATAGGTCTTCCAGGCCGCGATATTGTATTTTTCCTTTTGCAGTTCCATCGCATCGATCTGCCCTGGCAGATTCGGGTGTACCAGTCCATGGATAAGGAGTCGGTGGTTTCCGTCCATGGCCTCGAGCATAGCACGGGTCGCGGCGGCCTCCTCGGTTGACAAGGGATTATCCTCCGGTCCGGCGGGAACAGCGGAAAGCACGGCCATGACTGTATCGCTGTCGAGGAATACCTCACGAAGGAAATGCTCGGCGGAAAAGCACTCGACCGAACCGTCACCGCAACTCGCTTGGGGGAAAAAGCGCAGGATATAGGTCCAGCGGTTGGTAATCCGCCGCCAGGACCCGTTCGGATTCACGTGGTGTCCTTGGATATCGAAAATGAATTCCTTGCCACCGAGCGCGGCTGTTGCCAGTTCAGATTCGTAAACCGCGTCCGAATGGATTGTAAAACGACCGCCTGTTTTCCCGGCAGCGGCGAAAGCCTGATTCATAGCCAACAACGTGGTCGCCGTACCGCACATGGATTTGAGAAAGTCCCGCCGGGTCAAACCCAATCGGCGGGAGGCTATTGATGTCTGCTCATGGGCCAGGCGCTTCGCCATCCGAAGGGGCGCGGATAGCGGTTGTGGCAGGTATTCGCCATTGGTCGCAGTGTCCAATTTGATCGGAAGCCGTTTGCCTTCAGGATCGATGCGTTCGTCCATCGTTGTTTACCGGTTCTAGCTGTTTTATCGTTTGCGGATAATTTATAAGACTAATCGAAGAAAAATTTGTTTGCACCGGTGTGACTACCCGCGCCTCGTAATGCGCCTTAAGCCATTGAGTTGATCCGATTGGCTAAAACAGAATTATTGACTGTTGCGATGGTCGAGAAGAGATGATCTGAATGCGATTGGGCGAATCAAATAGGCTATTTCTTCAATCCGGATTTTGGTATCGTACGGTTCTTCCAACGGAAGCTTTGTTATCCAGGCAAGTCGTTTTGCCGTTACCGGTTGTAATCATCGACGATCGCGGCGAGCGAGTTGGCTGCAACCCGCGATATCCTTCGCCGGCTGGCGGCAGGAATTCCCGAAATCTTTTGCGCGGAGGGAAGTTCATCCCGTGTCCCATTTGCAGGATTATCAACGAGAATTCATCGGATATTCGATCCAGTCCGGAGTTTTGCGCTTTGGCGAGTTTAGGCTGAATTCGGGTCGTCTCAGTCCGTATTTTTTCAATACCGGGCTGTTCCTTTCCGGCCTGCAGCTTTCCCGGCTGGGACGATTTTACGCGAAAGCGTTGCGACACGCCGGGATCATTGCCAATGTGTTGTACGGACCTGCCTATAAGGGGATCCCGCTGGTTTGCACGACAGCGATCGCTCTAGCCGAGGAATTCGCGGTGGATTTACCTTTTGCATTCAACCGGAAAGAGATCAAGGATCATGGCGAGGGCGGTGATTTGGTGGGCGCTCAACTGCAGGGCTCCGTGCTGATCCTGGACGATGTGATTACGGCAGGAACCTCGATTCGCGAATCGGTTGAAATCATCCGCAAAGCCGGCGCCGTGCCCTGCGGGGTTCTGATCGCGCTCGACCGGCAAGAAATGGGCAAAAAACCGGTTTCCGCGGTCGCCGAGGTCAGCACGGAGTTCAATATGCCCGTGTTTTCAATCATCAAGCTGGTTGATATCATTGAATATCTGAGTGATGAGGATCAATTTTCGAGTGAATTGACCGCGATCAAGCGCTATTACACCAGCTACGGAAGCCCTTGATCGGTGTATGACCGCCTCGAGTTCGGAGCGATACGAATTCGATGGATCGGCGTTTCGATTGACTGATTTGTCTCAGGAACTACTCTTATTTTATGAAATCAGCCCAATGACATGACTTTTCTGTTCGTTAAATCCTGCAAATGAGCCGTTCTGGTAAATTATTCCGGTCGTCCGCGGTTTTTCTTTTGGCGTTTTTATTGTGCGCCGCGTCCAAGCCCTCCCAGCTTTATCGCTGGGCCGACGAATCGGGGAATATTTATTACGCGGACAAGGTACCGCCCCAGCATTCAAAGTACCGCCGCGCGATGCTCAATGAACAAGGTATTACGGTCGATGTCGTGGACAGGACCAAGACCAAGGCCGAGCTCGAACGCGAATCGAAACTGCAAGCTCTTCGTTCCGCGGAGCAGCGGTTGCTCCAAGACCATTTGGCGAGAGACCGTTCGTTGCTTCGCACCTTCAGAAGCGAAAAGGAAATCGACGACACCTTTCAATCCAAACTCGGCACTCTCGAAATTCTCGAGACTGTGACGTTCGCGAATATCTCCAGGTTGGAGTCTCTGTTGAATGCTCAACAAAAAATTGCAGCGGATTTCGAAAGAACCGGAAAAGCGGTTCCGGAAATGGTCGTTAATAACATCCTCGGCTATAGGAAACAGGTTGCTCTCAATCAAGGGAAAATGCGCGAACTCGAAAACCAAAAACTGGAGCTTCGCAAGGCCTTCTCGGCCGACCTTGATCGCTTCAAAGCATTAACGGAGCCCGACCGGGAGAAGTCCCGGGGGATGCGGGAGAATCCGCCCCTCTCCATTGAAAACCAGGATGGTGAATCGATTGTCTTGAGCGTGGCCGATTGTCCCGATGAACCGATTTGCGTAAGGGCCTGGGAGCTTGCGAGAAATTATTTGCTGCAACACTCGACCACGGAAATCCGGATCGATACCGATCTGATCATCTATACTTCGGTGCCCGAGAAGGACGAGGATATCGCTCTTTCACTCGCGAAAATACAGAACAAGGATAATCCTGGCGCGCAGGTTTTTCTCGATGTGAGGTGCAAACAATCCAGTGTCGGTCAGGAAGTCTGTTCCGGTGCAAAAGTACGGGATATCCTGGCCAGCTTTCCACCCTATATTGCAACCGGTCTGAAATTCGTCGCCGAATAGAAACTCGGCGGTCGGGAGTCAACGGGTCACCAGCAGGGTTCCGACCCCTTGGTCGGTAAACAACTCCAACAGTACCGCGTGCTTGGTACGGCCGTCGATGATATGGGCGGATTTCACCCCGCCCTTCAAGGCCTCCACCGCGCAGAAGGTTTTTGGAATCATACCGCCGCTGATCGTACCCTCGGCAATCAGGGTATCGATTTCCGCGAGCGACAGCCCGGTCAGGAGGTTCCCGTCGCGATCCAGAATTCCGGGTGTATTCGTCAATAGAATCAACTTTTCCGCCTTGAGCTGTTCGGCGATTTTGCCGGCAACCAGATCGGCATTGATGTTATAGGAACGCCCGTCCTCACCGACTCCGATCGGTGCGATGACCGGGATAAAATCGCTGTCACCGAGCATCCTCACGATTTCGGGATCGATGCTCGTGACTTCACCGACCTGACCGAGATCCACCTGAACGCTTTCGCCCGACTTCAGGTTCTCGGGTTTCAGCTGAAGCTTCCGGGCCCGGATGAAATCCCCGTCCTTTCCGGTCAATCCGACCGCCCGGCCGCCGTTTCCGTTGATCAGATTCACGATTTCCTTATTCACCAGACCGCCGAGAACCATCTCGACCACATCCATGGTTTCCGCATCGGTTACCCGCATACCGCCGACGAATTCGCTGTCTTTACCGAGCCGTTCCAGCAATCTGCCGATCTGAGGCCCGCCGCCGTGTACGACCACCGGTTTCAATCCCACCAGTTTCATCAGCACGATATCGCGCGCGAAACTGCGTTTAAGCCCTTCATCGATCATCGCGTTGCCGCCGTATTTGATCACGATGGACTTGTTCTGAAATTTCCGGATATAAGGCATCGCCTCGGTCAGGACCCTGGCGATCTCCAACGCGGTGCCTTCCTGTAATGTCGATTGCTTGTCCATTCAATTAGAACGGTAGTTGAATATCGGATTTCACGCGGGTCATGGCGACCCTGAATTTTTCCTGTATTGCCTTGAGCGCTTTCGGCGTTTCGGCTTCGAAGCGGATCACCAGAGACGGTGTGGTATTGGACGCACGGACCAGCCCCCAACCCTCGGGATAGTCCGCGCGCAGGCCGTCGATATCGGTGATTTTCGCGTCGCTGAACGGATTCGATGCCAGCAGCCTCTCGACAAACCTGAAATTTTCACCTTCTTCCAGGGTTACGTTGAGTTCCGGCGTATTGATACTGTCGGGTAAGTCCTTGAAAACCTCACTGCTGGGCCTTGGGTCAGCGGAAAGGATCTCGATCAACCGCGCGGCCGCATACAGCGCATCGTCGAAGCCAAACCAACGCTCCTTGAAAAAGATATGACCGCTCATCTCGCCTGCCAGGGCGGCCCCGGTCTCCTTTAATTTTGCTTTGATCAGCGAGTGACCGGTCTTCCACATCAGGGGTCTTCCGCCCTTGCGGACGATTTCCTTGGACAGGTTCCTGGAACACTTGACGTCGAAAATGATATCCGCGCCCGGCTCTCTGGACAATACATCCGCGGCAAAAAGCATCATCTGACGGTCGGGCCAGATGATTTTTCCGGATGAATCCACGACCCCGAGCCGGTCTCCATCGCCATCGAACGCGAGGCCGAGATTCGCGTTTTCGGCTTTGACGCGGGCGATCAAGTCCCGCAGATTCTCAGGTTTCCCGGGATCCGGATGATGGTTCGGAAAATTGCCGTCCACGTCGCAATAGAGTTCGACCACCTCGCAGCCCAGGGTGCGGAACAGCACCGGAGCCAGTTTGCCGGCCGCTCCGTTACCGCAGTCGACCACGATTTTCAGCGGGCTCCCGACCTGTACATCGTCGATAATGGTACCAACATAATCCGGGATCAGATCGCGGCTTTCGATCGATCCCTCACCGCTTCGGAAATCCGAGGTCTCGATCCGATCACGCAGCTTCTGTATGCTCCCCAGCGACAGGGTGTCGCCATTGATCACCATTTTCAGGCCGTTGTAATTCGGGGGGTTATGGCTTCCGGTCACCATCACCCCGCTTTGACTGTCGAGAAAATGCGTCGCGAAATACAGTACCGGGGTCGGAACCAAGCCCAGATCGATGACATGACAACCGGTACTCTGTACTCCCCTGGCCAGGGCCTGGCTCAGGCGCGGACTCGATAGACGGCCGTCGCGTGCGATGATCATCGTTTGCTGTCCGCAATCCCTGGCCTCGCTGCCCAACGCCTGGCCGATCCGGGTAACGGTATCTTCGGTCAGGCTATCATCGACGGTGCCGCGGATATCGTAGGCTCGAAAAATTGCTGGCGGAATGCGGGTCCGGCTTTCAACCGCGATACCTGGATCCAGAGCCAGAAAAGGAGACTCGGGCACCGCAAGGTCCGTATCGATCAAATCGTCCGGAACGCTTTGACGGGTATCGAATTCTTTGTTTTTTACGACGCTGTCGCGTTTGACCTGCAAGAGTTTCCCGATCAGATTTTCGAAGTCATCAATCTGAACCGGGTAATTCCCCTGAATCTTGCCTGCCAGCAAAGCTCGTGTGACCTCGATAATGCTGTTTGAATCTTCGGCAAATGCTTTCATGAATCGGCGCTTTGACGCAAAAATGATCGCCCCGGCCAGTACCAGCGTCATCAGGGTCGCGAGCGATAACGGCAGGATGTTCAGACCCGATCTCTCGGGCAGCCAGTAACTCAGCGTCCAAGAGGTTCCATCGACCGCAACCGACCCCGCAGGTTCGCCGGACGGTGCGTTGTTTCCCGACAAACCCAGGCGAAGAGATCCCTGTTTCAATTCGAGTGTTCCCGAAAGAGGAAACGCGGCGATCGGACGGATCAATACATCGGCGGAAATACTCGCCAACACCACCCCGACCACCCGGTCCCCGGCCAGCACGCGCCTGGCGATCGCGAGGTGTCGGTTCGGCGTTGTAAATTCATGTACCGCCGGCGCGGGATTTTTTTGCGTGGCTTCATGCACCATCTGGAGATCGGCGTAGCCCATCCGCGGCTCGAGCGTTTTGTCCGGTTCCTGGATCGTGGGCTGTAACAGCCGGACTCGCATCCCGCCGTGAAGAATTCCGCCGAGGCGGTTCGATTCGGCAGCGAGCTCGGCCGGATCGCCTTTCTCGAGTACCGACAGGATCCGTTCCTGATCGGCCAAGGCCTGAACCGCGCGTTCCAGATCTTTGACCTGCCATCGAAGGGTGGCCGCAACACCGCGCGCGCATGCCTCGAGATCGTCGCGCTGGACTTCGCGATTCGACGCATGGGCAATCCATGCATTCGCCAACCCGCCGATTACAACAACGCCGCTCACGAACACCGTGGTGATCGTGAATAGTCTCTCCAAAGTCACGATAGTATGCCTCGCTTCATGCGTTTTTAAGTTCAGTTCGTACCGGTGTGTCCGAATCCGCCTTCACCGCGGTGACTTTGTTCGAATTCATCGACAACCTCAAATTCGGTTTGAATCACCGGGATGATCACCATTTGCGCGATGCGCTCCCCCGCTTCGATCGTAAAGGGTGCATTGCCTCTGTTCCAGCACGAAACATAAACCTGTCCCTGATAATCCGAATCGATCAAGCCGACCAGGTTGCCCAGAACGATACCGTGTTTGTGACCCAGACCGGAGCGCGGCAACAATACCGCCGCGAGCCCCGGGTCTTTCACATGCAGGGCGAGACCGGTCGGAATCAGTTCGCAGTTTCCCGGTTCGAGCGTGACGGCTTCATCGATACACGCGCGCAGGTCCAAGCCGGCCGCTCCCTCGGTTGAATACGCGGGCATTGGAATCTCGTGGCCCAATCGGGAATCGAGAATCTTCAACTGTATTTTTTGTTTCACTCGTTGCGTGGATTTCGAGAATATTGAAGCCGTTCCGCGATCAACTCGACCAGCTTGTGCGCCAATTGCTTTTTAGGCGCGAGTTCGAAGCGGACCTGTCCATCCTTCCAAAGCACGGTCAGGGCATTTTGATCCGATTCGAACCCGCCTTCCCGGCCGCCGACCTGATTCGCGACGATCATGTCCAGATTTTTGGATTCAAGCTTCTTTTTCGCATTATTTTCGAGGCTTTCGGTTTCCGCCGCAAACCCTACCGTAAACGGGCCCGGATTCATAGCCGCGACACTCGCCAGGATATCCGGGGTACGTTCCAGGGAAAGCATCAGACTGGGGTCGTTTTTCTTTATTTTCTGGATATCTGCGTCGATAGGCGCATAATCGGCCACGGCGGCCGCGCCGATATAAATATCCGATGTCCTGGCTCTCTCCATCACGGCACTGTACATTTCGGCCGCGGTTTGAACCTCGACAATAGCATCCAGATTCGGTTTGGGCAGTGATACCGGCCCGCTTACAAGACTGACCCGTGCACCTGCTTCGGATGCGGCCCTGGCGAGTTCATAACCCATTTTTCCGGAACTTCGATTGGAAATATAGCGCACCGGATCGATGGGTTCACGGGTCGGCCCGGCGCTCACGAGCACGGAAAGGCCTTGCAACGATCCCTTGCGCGATAATAACGATTGGATCGCCTGGTAGATGGCATCGGCTTCGATCATTCGCCCGTAACCGTTTTCGCCGCAGGCCTGAAGACCTGTAGCCGGTCCGAGCTGATGAATCCCGCGTTCAGCCAGCACGCGGATATTTTCCAGGGTTGCCGGATTCGACCACATCGCCCGGTTCATCGCGGGAGCGATCAGGATCGGAACTTCGGCCGCGAGACACAAGGTCGATAACAAATCGTCCGCGAGTCCGGCTCTCATTTTGGCGATGAAATCAGCGGTCGCGGGCGCCACGGCCAGGCAGTCCGCCCAGCGTGCGAGCTGGATGTGCCCCATGGCCGCTTCTTCATCGACATCGAGCAAGTCGCTATAAACTGGATAACCCGTCAGCGCCTGAAAGGTCAAGGGGCCGACGAAGGACTTTGCGGAGCGCGTCATGACGACCCGAACCGAGGCGTTTGCCGCGCTCAGCAAGCGAACCACTTCGGCAGATTTATAGGCTGCGATGCCCCCGGTGACACCGAGTAAAATATTCTTTCCGGAAAGAGGAGACACTTCAGGTTCTGTTGGTACTGTGAGGATTGGCTTGCTGCTGAGCGGATTCCGGGGAATCCTGATTTGTCAAGAGATTGCGAGCATCGGTAGATACAATTTGTGACCCCGTTACAAAATGGGAAATCGATCGAAGCTTTAATTATGGCAAGGATTTGAGCCCCGATCTATTCTTTTCAGTTTGACTCGTCAAGTCTATTGCAATCATCCGAGGAATTCAGGAAATGCGCATCACAGACTGGCCGGTTTGCGAACGACCGCGGGAAAAACTTCTAAGCCGGGGCGCGGACGCGCTGTCGGATGCCGAGTTGCTCGCGATTTTTTTACGAACCGGAGTCAAGGGAAAGACCGCAGTGGATCTGGCCCGGGAACTTCTCAGCGAGTACGGGTCTCTGCGAGTTCTGTTGGAAGCCGATCGTGAACGCTTCAATCAAACTCACGGGCTCGGCAATGCGAAATACGCTCAATTACAGGCGGTGCTCGAAATGGCCAGGCGCCATTTGCGGGAAACCGTTCAACGCGGAGAGCCTTTATGCAACCCGAGGGATAGCCGTGATTACCTGTCCGCCCAACTCAGAAGGTATCCCTATGAAGTGTTTGCCTGCCTGTTTCTGGACAATCAGCATCGGGTGATCCAATTCGAAGAACTGTTCCGGGGCACCATCGACAGCACCAGCGTGTATCCGCGCGAGGTTCTGAGGCTCGCGCTGCGACTGAACGCCGCGGCGGTGATTTTCGCGCACAATCACCCCTCCGGGGTCGCGACACCGAGCAATGCGGACCGGCAAATCACCCGAAAACTGGTCGATGCGCTGGCCTTGGTCGATATACGCGTGCTCGATCACTTCATCATCGGGGACGCCGAAGGGTATTCCTTCGCGGAGCATGGGCTTCTTTAGGCCTGGGTTCGCGCCGAAATTCGATGTGCGATGAGTATGAAGCGGTACGGGACCCTGGTTCGCGTGAATTGCGATCCGCCATGCCTCAAGTCGCGAGGATCGAAAATTCGTAACCTACGAGCAAGGTGTATAGCGCCAGCAATCCAACCAGCAATTTAGGCATCGAAACCAGTCTGAACATCCGAAAATTGATGTGCACGACCAAGGTGAAAAGTCCCAATACGGTCAATAGATATTTGATCGTAAAAAAGGTGTGGTTGCTGGATGCCAGCGCCCAACGCATGATCGGATTCACCTCACTCCCGCCTTTTTCCAGAATCAGCAGGGTCAGACCCGCGTCTGTTACGGAAAGCGTTACGATCAGCAGTACGACAAACAGCAACTTCGCCTCGTAAATATCCTTGTAAAAGAATCGGCTTTGCTCCTCGCGCCGTTGCGGGCCCCGCCGCCGCCCGATGAAAATCGAATAGAGAAAGGTCTTCGCGCAGAGGGTCCTTCGGTCCAAATACCGTCGTCTGTCGGTAGCGTAAAGGGATGGATTCTCAAATCGTCGCATGGCTTGCCCAGTTGTTGGCGTTGTTATCGGGTCGAAACCGTTATTTTCCAGCAGATCTCATGCCTGTTTCGTTGAATGTCAAGCCGTTAAACCGAAGCGGATCACTTACACGATGGTCCGACACAGTGTATCGCAATCAAAACCGGAGAAAAATAACATTTTTGGCATTCGACAGGGGCTTTTTGCACAATTGAAGGATCTGACCGCGCCCGGCAGGTGAATAGTGTAAAAATATCTGGCATCTGAAGCGTCGCGCCGGCCCTCTAGGGTTCCGCGATCAGCCGCTGCTCGGCTTCACGATACTTCTCCGCGGTGCGCCGAATTACTTCCGCGGGCAGGTGAGGCCCGGGCGGCTTTTTGTCCCAGTCCAGAGTTTCCAGATAGTCGCGGACATACTGTTTATCGAAGCTCGGCGGACTCACGCCGACCGCATATTGGTCGACCGGCCAGAAACGCGAGGAATCCGGTGTCAATACTTCGTCGATCAAATGCAGGCGGCCTCGATTGTCCAGGCCGAATTCAAATTTGCTGTCGGCGATGAGAATCCCTCTGCGGCGCGCATATTTGACCGCCCGGGCATAGAGCGCGAGACTCGCCTTGCGAACCTCTTCGGCCAGTTCGACACCGAGCAATTCGATCGTCCGGTCGAACGAGATATTTTCATCATGGCCACCGGCTTCGGCCTTGGTCGAGGGGGTGAAAATCTCCTCGGGCAGGCGCTCGGCCTGGCGCAGGCCCTTGGGAAGCGGAATTCCGCAAATCGTCCCGCTGCGCTGATAGTCTTTCCAACCCGATCCGATCAGATAACCGCGCACGATGGCTTCAACCGGTAAAGGGCTGAATTTTCTGACGGCGACGGCCCGTCCGCTGATCGAGTCCCGTTCCTCCGGATCGGAAGGAATCGCATCGCATAGCGTCATTCCGGAAAGATGATTCGGGATCAGGTCCGCGGTATGCTCCAGCCAGAAATTCGATACGGCTGTCAGCACTCGGCCTTTACCCGGAATCGCATCCGGAAGGACCACATCAAATGCGGAAATCCGGTCGGTTGCGACGATCAGAAGATGTTCATCGTCGATCTCGTAAATGTCCCGAACCTTACCCTGTGCCTTGAGCTTCAAGCTTCTCAGGGATGTTTCGCGCAGGGTTTCAGGGCTAGTCATCGACAACCTCGATCTTTAACAATAATGCACAATCATGTAAGTTTGCCATTTTATCTGCAAGCCCGCATTACGAAAAGGCCGGACTTCGGGCCGGCACGGCTATCGGGAGTCGAGCCGGGCAATCATCGTGGAGAGGTCAATGAACCGTTCAGTTTTTTACGATTAAAATACAGGAATTTCAATATGAGTTGGCTAGGCAAGGTATTCGGGGGCGCGTTCGGATTTTTACTTGGCGGGCCGCTCGGCGGGATTCTCGGAGCCGCCTTGGGCCACCAGTTCGACAAGGGGGTGGCGGGCCTCGACGCGGCCTCCGGCGTGTCCTTCGAGCCGGGCAGCCAGCGCCGTGTTCAGATGGCTTTTTTCACGGCGACATTCTCGATCATGGGGCATCTTGCCAAAGCCGATGGCAAAGTCTCGCGAGAAGAAATCGACCTCGCGGAGGCGATAATCCGGAATATGGAACTGAGCCTGGAGATGCGTCAGGCAGCGATCCGGCTCTTTAACGAGGGTAAAAATCCCGATTTTCCGCTCGACGATATCGTGGACCAGTTGCGCCAGGAATGCCATCGCCGTACCACGCTGATCCGGATGTTTATCGAAATCCAGCTCCAGGCCGCATTTGCCGACGGCGCCCTCAATCCGATCGAAGACCGCCTGCTGCAGTATATTTGTACCCGATTGCAGTTTTCAAAAATCGATTATCAGCGGCTGAAAGCCAACTTCCAGGCCCAGCAGCGCTTTTCAGAGTACGGCGAGCAACGCGGCAGGGCTGCCCGCCAAAAGCCGCCGCAAATCGATGACGCTTACGCCGTTCTCGGGTTGCAGCCTTCAGCCAGCGACAGCGAAATCAAAAAGGCTTATCGGCGCCTGATAAGCCAGCATCATCCGGATAAACTGGTTTCCAAGGGTCTGCCGGAGGAGATGATCAAGCTTGCGACCGAAAAGACCAGGCAAATTCGCAAGGCTTATGAATTGATCCGGGAAAAGCGCGGCATGGATTAGGTCGATGCTTATGGTTCGACCGCGATTTCCGTTCGCCGCAAGGTCATCGGTCCTTCCCTGCATTGTGGTAACATTGGTTTTCAGGTTCCGTCCAAATTCTTAACTCAACCCGACCGAGTCAGACCATGCCTTCATTCGATGTCGTGTCAGAAGTGGACATGCATGAAGCCGCGAATGCGGTCGATCAGGCCAACCGCGAAGTCTCCACGCGATTTGACTTCAAGGGAAGCGGTGCCGAATTCGATCTCAATGGAAGCGAAATCATGCTGCGGGCCGAAGTCGAATTTCAACTGCAGCAAATGCTCGATATTCTGCAGACCAAATTGACCAAACGCGGAGTGGATATCGGATGCATGGAGATCGAAGAACCCCGGGTATCCGGGAAACAGGCGCATCAGAAAGCGACGCTCAGGCAAGGGTTGGATACGACGCTTGCCAAAAAAATCGTCAAGATGATCAAAGACAGTAAACTCAAGGTCCAGGCTTCCGTGCAAGGCGATAAAGTCCGGGTCAGCGGGAAAAAACGCGATGATTTGCAACAGGTGATCGCCCTGCTGAAGGACGCCGACCTGGAATTGCCTTTGCAGTACAACAACTTTCGGGATTGAACGGAGCGACCGGCCGGGCGTCGGTGACCGAATGTCCAAGCATCCCTTCCGCGTTCTCAGTTTAAACGGCGGCGGAGCGCGGGCGCTATTTCAGGCGCACTTTCTGAATTGCGTGAGCAAACTGCCCGAGATCGGGCGCTTCTGGGAAGATTTCGATCTGATTATCGGGACATCCGCCGGAGCCATAGTTGCAGGAGCCCTGTGGATCAAAGAACCGCCGGAAGTAATCGCAGACCTGTTCGAAAACGTCAGCAAGGATGCGTTTCCGCAAGCGTTGTGGAATGGTTTGCGCATAACGCTGCGGCTGGCGGCGACCGGCACATCGTTTTCCAATAGCTCGCTGAAAAAGCTCCTGACCCAGGTATACGGGGCCGATACCACCCTCGGTGATTTCGCAAAACCGATCCTGGCGATTACCGCCACCGAAATCGAGAATTCACGGATCCGTGTCTTTTCACCGATCACCCAAAGCGCGGATCGACAGCTAAAGCTCGTCGATGTCGTGATGGCCAGTGCCGCGCTCCCGGGCGTGTTTTCCGACTACCCGGTGTTCGATCCGGAAAGCAATAGACCTCGTCATTACATCGACGGGTGTTTGTGGGGAAACGCCCCTTTGCTGGCGGCTACGGCACTCTCCTTGAAGAATGGCAAAACCTCGCTATCGGACCTGAGAGTCGTCAGCATCGGAACCGCCGGCCAGCCCTATTCGATGACCTCTCATCAATATCGACAGATTACCGTCAATTCGGCGCCGTTCTTCCACTGTCTATTCGACATGGCGTCGTCGACCGCCGAACGGGTTTCATTCGCCGTGGTCGATTGTTTACTCGATCCAAGCCGAGTATTACATGTCGATGGAGCCCTCGATAAAATCATCAAGGCTTGGGAAATCGAGGCCGCGCGCCGGGAACTGCCGCGATTGGCCGAATCCTGTGCGAGGAGCCCCGATATCGTTTCCAAGCTTCGCAGCATTATCGCCTGAGGAAGTCATCTTCACTTACCACCGGATCTTCCGCAGTCCTGCGCGCGGCTTTGCGCGGCGTCGTTGGTCGAAGGGATCCGGTTTACCCGATTTCCGGAAAAAATTCCCGGGTCATCCGATTGCAGTAACGCGCCAAATTGCTCTTGGATTGAGCGTAAGCTTTCACGGGCGATTCGATCGGGACGTTGAGAGTAGTGGTCAGGAAACCGAACGCGGTGGCGTCGATAGTGGTCGGATGACTTCCCATCATATAGGGTTTTTCATCCAACACGGTCGCGATCGTGTCGATATCGGTCTTTCCGAGATCGAAAATCTCGTCGGTACTGAGGCGGCCCAAGCCGTGGCCATGGATCTGCCCTTTGATCAGCCGCCGGTAAATGGCTGCGGCGGCGTCCCGGATGACCGGCGGCAAGACACCGAATATCGCTCGTTTATTCTGCTGCCAGTTTTCTTCCGTATACAACCAGCGAGTGTACATCGTGACCCAGTAAAAATGCTCTTCGATCAGTCGTTGCAGACTCCGCGCGGTCGCTATTTCGAGATCGGTCAGATCATTATCGAGTCTTTCGCCGTAGGTGCTCTTCAAGTATTCGACGATCAATCGGGAATCGGAAACGACGGTCCCGTTATCCTCGATATAGGGAAGTTTGCCGCGCGGAGCTTTCATCGGCAAAGTCTCCTCTACGGCATAGGGCAGTTTGGCGAGCCGCAGATAGGTTTCTACTTTGCTGCAAAACTGGCTCTGATTTGGAACATTCGGAATTCGCGCGAATTGGTAGAGTTTGATCATGGTCTTGCTTTTCCGGCT
>JAKEEL010000139.1 GCA_022616595.1 Methylococcaceae bacterium | reverse complement strand
GCGGAATCCGGCCTCCCGACTCCCGAGTGCGCGGTGGATATACAGGAACGACACGAGCAGCGGGGCGATCCAGACAACGCCTTGATCGATCAGGAGCAAAACCAGGTAAGGATAGCCCAAAAAAACTGCGGCCGCGCCGATCAGCCGAAGGTCCGGGGACATCGGCAGGTTCATGATCGGGTGCGGTTCGATTCGACAAACTCGGCCAGCGATCGAAGGCTCGCGAATATGGCCGGGTTCCGGTCATCGCCGGAAGAAATTTTGACCCCGTATTTTCGGTCCAGGAGGACCGCGATTTCCAGCGCGTCGATCGAATCGAGCCCCAGACCATCGCCGAACAGGGGTGCGTCCGCTTCAATATCCTCGGGATCGACCTCTTCCAGATTCAATCCTTCAATCATCAGTTGTTTCAGTTCCGCAAGCAGTTCGGGCAAAATCGTTTCCTTTAACGGTAAATAAAAATAGAATGTTGTAATATTTTATACTTCGTGCCGCACATTCAATCAGTATAGAATTTCAATTATTTGCTTTCCCAGCCGACAATCAAGCAGTCGATTCCGAATGGCCGCGCGTAAAATCATCTTTGTCAATCCGCCCTACGAGCGCATTGCCGCGGGTTATCAGTTTGTGCGCCACATCACCAATCGCTCTCCTTCCCTGGGTCTTTTGTATCTCGCGGCCGCGGTTCGTGAACGGGGCTACCGGACCGCAATCATCGAGAGCGATATCGAAGACCTCGATACGGACCGGGTCGCGGATCGCATCATACGCGAAAAGCCCGATTATGTCGGCATTACGCTGTTCACGGTCGGGGTCTGGCAGGCCGCGCGGATCGCGCGCATCGTCAAGAAATCCTGCCCGCGGATCCGGATTATTGTCGGCGGGCCGCATATTTCCTCGATGAGCACGGAAACCCTCGAACGCTTTCCGCAATTCGACATCGCCGTGATTCATGAAGGGGAACGCGTACTGCCGGAGTTGCTTGCCTGCCTCGACCGGGACGAAACTCCGGAACAGGTCAAAGGAATCCTGTGGCGCCGGAACGGAGCGTTGATCAAAACTCCGCCGGCCCCGAGTATCAACGACCTGGATAATCTTCCCATGCCGGCCTGGGACCTGCTCCGCGATTTTCCGGGGCGCTATCTGCCCGCGATCTTCGATTATCCGCGCGGTCCTGTGGCCACGCTCGCGGCATCCAGAGGTTGTCCCTTCGTTTGTAAATTTTGCGATACCTCGACATTCGGCGCGAAAGTCCGGGCCAATTCGCCGCAGATGGTCTTCAACATGATGAAATTTCTGAATGAAGGGTTCGGAATCCGGCATATTCAATTCGTCGACGATCTGTTTCTCGCAAGCCGGATCCGGACGATGGCGTTGTGCGACCTGATCATCGAAAGCGGTCTGGACATGACCTGGAATTGCACCGCGCGAGTCGATACCGTAAAGCCGGACGTGCTGAAACGCATGAAACAGGCCGGCTGCTGGGAGATCAGTTTCGGTCTCGAAACCGGCTCGGACGAACTGCTGCGGCAGATGGACAAGGCGGCCAGGGTCGCAACCTCCGAACAGGCGGTGCGCTGGACCCACCAGGCCGGCATTCGCTGCAAGGGGCTGTTCATGCTCGGCTATCCCGGTGAAAGCAGCCAGACCATCGAAAAGACCAAGGCTTTCGTTCGACGTTTGCCGATGACGACCATGAATCTTTCAAAATTCACGCCCTATCCGGGTTCCCCGATCTACCGCGAACTGTATGGAACCAATATCCGCAAGGACCACTGGGAGAAGATGAACGGCATGAATTTTATCTGGGCGCCCGAGGGCCTGACGATCAAGGAACTGGATTTCGAATATCAGAATATCCTCAAATGCTTCTATAAACAGCGCAGGGTCATGCACAAATATATCGTGCTCGCGATTCAGGACCCGGCCCACCTGAAAAGACTGTTCCGTTTTCTGCTCGGTTTTCTACAGGCCAAAATCAGGAGTTACCTGGCCGGTCACCGCGGCGCGCTGGTCGGGCCGAATCAACCGGGTGTCTCGGAAATGTAACCAAGACTCCGGGTATCCCAAAGACTTCAATCCGAAATCGTTTCCGTAATTCACCGGCTTGTCAGTTTTATGTCGAACAAACCGAACCCCGGCTCATGCAACGGATTTTCGGACTTTGATCCGGAACGCTCGTTCACCTGCGTGAATGGAAAACAGGTATCGCGCGGGGAACTTTTTTCCCAGGCGCAACAGGTCAGCCTAAGCCTCCCGGAAGGGCGCTATGCGGTGAATCTGTGCCGGAATCGCTATCTGTTCACGGTCTGTTATCTGGCGGTCATTCTCCGCAACCAGATCAATCTGCTTCCACAAAACCAAAGCCCCGGCTGCATCGAAAACCTGCTGGAAAATTATTCTTCCAGCTACGCGATCGGCGACGAAGCGGGCATCGGGTATCCTGGGTTCCAGTTCACGATACGGGATCTTGCGCGCAACGCCACAGCGCAATTTCGGTCCATCCGGGAAGATCGGATTGCGTCCATTTCGTTTACCTCGGGAAGCACTGGCAAACCCAAGGCCATCCCGAAAACAGTTGGCGAATTTTTAAAATCGGCGCAACTGGCGACCGAGCGGCTTGGAATCGGTTCCGATCTCGTTTTGGTTTCGACGGTGCCGCCACAGCATATGTATGGCCTCGAAACCTCGGTTTTCTGGCCCCTGGTCGCGCGCACCACGATTCAAAGCGATCGACCGTTCTTTCCGGAAGACATTCGAAGGACCCTGTCCGAATCGGATAAACCCTGCCTGTTGATTTCGACGCCGACCCATTTGAAAGCCTGTGTCGAATCAAACCTCTGCTGGACCAATCTGGCCGGCGTCCTGTCTTCGACGGCGTCGATGCCGCTGCGACTCGCCGAATCGATCGAGAGCCGTTTCAGAGTCCCCCTTCTCGAGATATTCGGCAGCACCGAAACGCTGTCCTTCGCGTCCCGCAGGCTTCTGGCATCCGAAAAATGGCGGCCTTACGAGGGTATCCGGGTCAGTGCCGGCGCGGATTTCTGTACCGTTGAGGGCGGCCACCTCGGGCATCCGCTACGGCTCGATGAGTGTCTTGAGATCGATCACAATGGCTGTTTCACGGTGGCCGGACGGTCTTCCGACCTGGTTAAAGTCGGCGGAAAACGAGCCTCTCTGGCCGAGTTGAATCGGCTGATCAATGAGATCGAGGGGGTACGGGACGGACTTTTTTATGTCACGGAGCATGGCCGGTTGGGAGCGCTGGTGGTCAGCCGCCGCAGTAAGATCAGCATTCTCGCGGAACTCAGACGATCGATCGACGAAGTATTTTTGCCGCGGCCTTTTCGCCGAATTTCGGAAATTCCGCGCAATGAAACGGGTAAAATCGTCAAATCGAAACTGGACCGTCTGATCCGGGAACTCGACATTGCCTGAATCCGTCCGACGTCAATTCCGGATCGACGCAAAACATCCCTGTCTCGATGGTCATTTTCCGGATGAACCCATCGTTCCCGGTGTAATTCTGCTCGATCTGATACGCGTGGCGGTCCGGGAATGGAAACCTGAAAGCCGGATCAAGGCCTTTTCCACCGCAAAATTCCATCACCCACTGCATCCGGATGAACCGTTCACGGTGACCCTGACCGAAAGCGGCAATTCATCGCTTCGCTTCGTGTGTTACCGCGGAGATCAAAAGCTGGCATCCGGGTCGCTGACCCTGGAGAAAAGGGATTGACCCCGTCCTGGCAGAGCCAGCAGGAACGAAGCACCCCGCTCGCACTGAACAGCATTCGCTGGATTGCCTTGCATCTCGGCCGCCGGGCAGCACGGCTCCTGCTTTATCCGATCACGTTGTATTTTCTGCTTTTCGGACCGGCCCAACGCAAGGCTTCTTTGAATTACCTGAAACGGGTTTTGAACCGGGAGCCGACCTGGCTCGATGCGGGACGCCATATCTTTTGTTTCGCTTCGACGATCCTCGACCGGGTTTACCTGATGAGCGGGCAATTTCACCGGCTGGACATCCGATTTCCGAACGACAACATCCCGCTGCGTTATTCCAGGCAGGGCAGGGGTTCGATCCTGCTCGGCAGTCATGTCGGAAGTTACGAGGTATTACGCAGCTACGCCGTCAAGAAATGCCCGCTGCCGATCAAGATTCTGATGTACGAACAGCATAATCCGATGATCGTCGAGGTGCTCAACGCGCTGAATCCCTCGTTGTCGCAAATGATGATCCCGCTTAATTCCGTCGACAGTATGCTGAAAGTCAAGGAGGCGGTCGAACAGGGTTTCGCGGTGGGCCTGCTCGGCGACCGGATTATGGAAAACAAAGCGCGGAAAAAGGTACGATGTAATCTATTGGGGGCGGAGGTCGACTTACCGAGTGCTCCGATCGTAATCGCGGCATCGCTGAAGGTTCCGGTGATCGTATTTTTCGGCCTGTACCGCGGAGGCAACCGTTATGAGCTTCACTTCGAAGTCCTGGCCGAGAATATCGAGTTGGACAAGACCAATCGACAACAGGATCTTCAGCGATGGATGCAGAAATATGCGGACATTTTGGAGCGAATCATCCGATCCGCTCCTTATAACTGGTTTAATTTCTATGATTACTGGGAAGATGAATAGTTCGGTATTTCCCGACAGCCTGCATTCGAGGTTGAGCCGGACACAGTTCGAGGTCCTGATTCCGCACTCGGGACGCATGTGCCTGATCGATACGGTTGAATTCTGGGATGACCGTTCGATTTACTGTCTCACCAGCAGTCATCGTCAACCATCGAATCCGCTTCGAACCAACGGCGAATTGTCCTCGATTCACCTGCTCGAATATGGTGCTCAGGCGATGGCGATCCACGGGGGCTTGTTAAACAGTTCGGCCACCCGGGGCATGCTGGCCGCGTTGAGAAATGTGCGGCTTCATGTCGAGACGGCCGAAACCTTGAGCCCCCAAATTCGAATCACCGCGATCGCGGTGGCTAACTCCCCGCACGCCGCGGTCTACAACTTCGAGGTCGCGGAACTCGATGGTTCGGTGCTGGTTGAAGCCAGAGCGACCGTGATCAACCGCTAGAATGGATCCACTCATCGAGAGCACCGATCGCGGCCGGTACTGTTCACTGACCAAGGGCCACGATCTCGCGTGAATCCGTCCGAAATCCTGCGCAAGGCGGACCGCGACGCCCGGTTCGTGTTGATGGTCTCGATGCTGGTGCTGCTGGGATCGGCCGGTTTTTTTCTCGTGCTGATTCTGGTTCGTGTCCTGTATCAGGCGAAAACCTCATCTTGCGCCGGCTTCCCGCGTGATTCCGTTTATCTCGTTTTCGGAAAGCAACTGGTCGGAAACCAACCCGATCGCGAATACATCGCGCGGCTCGACAGACTGATCGAATGCGGTTGCCGGCGAGCGATCCTGATGGGGGGTCAAACTCCGGGGAACGACCTCTCGGAAGCCCTGGCCGGTCTCGAATACCTCAAATCCAGGCGGATTACGCTACACGCGGTACATCTGGAACAGGATTCCCGGAGTACGCTCGAAAACCTCAGAAATTCCCGTGCACTGATCCGAAACAGCGACGCGGTGATTATTTCGAACCGGTACCACCTGTGCCGCTGCAGCATTCTCGCCACCAGTTTTGCCATTCAACATCACGTCTGCGCGGCGGAGCAGCACTTTCGACTCGACGCAGAAACGATCGTCAAATGCCTGATCGAAGCGTTTTATATCCACTGGTTCTACAGCGGCAAATACTGGGCAAAACTGACCCGAAACCGGAGAATGTTGACTAAGATCACTTGAGTCGCGCAGCCGATATTCGAAATGCGATGAACACAGTTGCTTTGGGTACGGTGCATCCAGCAACTGCACCAAAGTGCGCATTCCCTTCCACAGGAAATTTCCAGCCCGATTTAAAACCGTATCCACAGTGCCAGCGGGTATCCGTTCCATGACTTCTCCAACCCGGCCCAATAACGCTCAATCCCATTATATTTGCTGTGATAGGGGGGATAGTAGACAAGCCGTACGCACGGGAGCACGGGGTC
>JAKEEL010000138.1 GCA_022616595.1 Methylococcaceae bacterium | reverse complement strand
GCGATAGCGACTGCCAGGGTAAATTCTGAAGTTGAAAACCGAATCTTCCGGATATTTCAAACTGGATGCTGTATCGATCCGGAAAGAATACCGGTATGGGGGCGATAAAGCAATGAAGGCCGGTCGGCCTGCGCCTATCCCGTACAGTTATTGACAGAACTCCAAGATTCATTTTCGAATCGGCGGTATGGTGGCCCTTCGCTTGGAGAGAATCGTCAGGCTGTGATAGCGTATAGCACCCCCTTGACATTACGACCCGCTTCCGTTTAGACATTTGATAGACCTATGACACCAAAAAAGCTGTTGCTATGCCCCTGGATATTAACCTGGCTGCTTACCGGTTGCGATGCGGGCGGCCCTGATCAGGCGGGCCGTGCACAGGAAAGCACCCCCCAATCCGTAATTTCCGGGCAACCCAACCGTTTCGACGGCGTATGGGAAGTCATCGGCCGAACCGGGAATGAAGACGGAACCAATGAACCGGTCTGCGGCCATGAAACCGGTTTGGGAACCATCACGATCGATGGCTCCAAGATTACTGGAAATGTGACCAACAAATCGGGTTTCGAGTACACCGTCGAGGGAACCATCGACAGCAGCGGCGAAATCGAGGCCATGCTGATTTATTCGGGCTACGATGCGGCCGAGCTGTTCGGAACGTTTTCCGCGGAAACCAATTCGGCGAAGGGCAACTGGAAGGACGCGGTCAATGCCTGTCCAGGGGTTTGGAACGCAACCCGGACGGCCAGCACCGTGACCGCGCCGGTCAAAGCGGGCGAAACTCGCGGGAATGTTCCAAGCGAGCCTGAAAAATCCGGAAAGAGCGGTTGATTCCGGGT
The DNA here is from genome assembly GCA_022616595.1 of Methylococcaceae bacterium. Lineage (GTDB taxonomy): Bacteria > Pseudomonadota > Gammaproteobacteria > Methylococcales > UBA1147 > UBA1147. The sequence goes on along the minus strand of JAKEEL010000138.1, from coordinate 9,592 downwards.
CAGCCGAGTATAAAGCGGGCCAGCGCTTTCTGGATCGCGATCACGTTGTCCTTGTTTTTGAGATCCTTGACGATCGGATCCGGATTGCCCGAAATCCAGATTCGAAGTTCCGCGTCAATATCGAAATAGCCTTTGGTCTCGACCTCGAAATAAGCAATCGACAGATAAGGGATCGAGCGGAACAATACTCTTTTTGCGGTGAGTCCCTGCTTATCGACCAGGATCAACCGCCTGTTTGTGAATACGAACACATCGCGAACGACCCGATAGCCGAGTTGAATCGACTCGCTTTCGGCCAGTATCGGAGCGAAGTCCTCGTCCAGTTTGTCAAGATCCACGATTGTCGCATTACCCAGCAGCGCGTCGATTATTCCCATCGGTCCGGTTCCCCGTATCGTACAATCGATCGGTCATTGTCGCACATTATGCAGTTTCGGGGCGGAGCGTATTTCGGATTTTATTCGCCGTGGCATAAATTCGGTCAACGCTTCTCCGGACCCCGAATGGAACCCCGGTATCCGACCGCAATCCTTCGAATTTTCCGCCCGATATCGGGGTCGAAGCAAATAGTGTAAGATAATTGATTTTTTAAAAGGCTGCTATTTTCGTGGAAACGTTTCATGGTACGACGATCGTTTCGGTACGCCGGAACGGTAAAGTGATTATCGGGGGGGATGGCCAGGTATCCTTGGGCAATACCATCATGAAAGGGAATGCCCGCAAGGTGCGGCGACTGTACCACGAGCGCGTGATTGCCGGCTTCGCGGGGGCCACGGCCGACGCATTCACATTGTTCGAGCACTTCGAGGGAAAACTGGAAAAACATCATGGAAACCTGGTCCGCGCCGCGGTCGAACTGGCCAAGGACTGGCGCACCGACCGCATGCTGCGCCGGCTGGAAGCCCTCCTCGCGATCGCCGACGGCCAGTCTTCGTTGATTATTTCGGGAACCGGAGATGTGATCGAACCGGTCAATGATCTGATCGCGATCGGTTCGGGCGGACCCTTCGCCCAGGCGGCAGCCACTGCCTTGCTGGAAAATACTGATCTCGCGGCGCGCGACATCGTCGAAAAGGCCTTGAATATCGCGGCCGACATCTGCATTTATACGAATCACAACCTGACCATCGAAGAATTGGATTCCGAAAAAGCATGACTGAAATGACCCCCAAAGAAATCGTTCACGAACTGGACAGGCACATCATCGGTCAGTCCGCGGCGAAACGTTCGGTTGCGATCGCGCTGCGCAACCGGTGGCGCCGGGCGCGCGTCGAGGCCTCTCTGCGCGAGGAGATCACGCCGAAGAATATTCTGATGATCGGCCCGACCGGGGTCGGGAAAACCGAGATCGCGCGCCGCCTCGCGCGGCTGGCCCATGCGCCGTTCATTAAAGTCGAAGCCACGAAATTTACCGAGGTTGGTTATGTCGGCCGCGATGTGGAATCGATCGTTCGCGACTTGGTCGATTCGGCGGTCAAGATGACCCGTGAAGCGGAAATGACCAAAGTGCGGCGTCGCGCCGAGGATGCTGCCGAGGAAAGCGTCCTCGATATCCTGTTGCCGGCCGCGCAAAGTTCGAACGACTGGAATGATGTGGAGTCGGGCACCCGCCAAAAGTTTCGCAAGAAATTGCGCGAAGGAGACCTCGACCAGAAGGAGATCGAAATCGAAGTCAGCACTTCATCGCTCGGAGTCGAGATCATGGCGCCACCCGGGATGGAGGAAATGACCAGTCAATTGCAGAGCATGTTCCAGAATATGACCTCGGGGCGCACCCGCACCCGCAAGCTTCGGATCAAGGACGCGCTGAAAGTGCTGACCGAGGAAGAAGCCGCGCGCATGATCAACGAAGATGACGTCAAAATGCGTGCGGTGGAAGCCGTGGAGCAGAACGGGATTGTATTTCTGGACGAAATCGACAAGATCTGCAAACGCTCCGATTATGGAGGGCCCGATGTATCCCGGGAAGGCGTGCAAAGAGATCTGCTGCCTTTGGTCGAAGGGTGCACGGTCAGTACCAAGTACGGCATGATCAAGACCGATCACGTTTTGTTCATCGCTTCGGGCGCCTTTCACATGTCGAAGCCCTCGGATCTGATCCCGGAACTGCAGGGGCGGTTTCCGATCCGGGTCGAGCTGGACGCGCTTTCCGTGGACGATTTCGTGCGCATCCTGACCGAGCCGAACGCGTCGCTGACCGAGCAATACCAAGCTCTGCTCAAAACGGAAGGCGTATCGCTCGAATTTACCCGGGACGGGATTCGGAAAATCGCCGAGGTCGCCTGGAGGGTGAACGAAACTACCGAGAACATCGGCGCCAGACGCCTGCACACGGTACTGGAACGCCTGCTGGAAAATTTGTCGTTCGAAGCGACCGACTACGGGAATCAACCGGTGATCGTCGATAAACAGTATGTCGACAGTCACTTGTCGGGTCTGGCTTCGGACGAAGATTTGAGCCGCTATATTCTTTAGCGTAGGATCCTCTGGATAATCGCCCGTTCATTCAAGGAAATCCCTCGACCGGAGCCCGGATCAAGCGGATCATTCATTGGCAGCAAACATCACCCCGGCATGAAAGACAAGACCACTCATTTCGGCTACCGTGAAGTTCCGATCGGGGACAAGGTGCGCATGGTCAGGCAGGTGTTCGATTCGGTCTCCGGCAAATACGACGTGATGAACGATCTGATGTCTCTCGGCATCCATCGATTGTGGAAAAGGACCGCGGTCCTGCTCAGCAATGTCCGTCAGGGAGAGCGGGTCCTCGACCTCGCGGGCGGCACCGGGGATCTGACCATCCTGTACGAAAAACGAGTCGGAACAAACGGTTCGGTGGTTCTCGCGGACATCAACCGCTCGATGCTCGAAGCCGGCCGGGACCGCCTGATCGATCACGGGCTGGTTTCGAATATCTTCTACGCCCAGGCCAATGCCGAATGCCTGCCATTCGCGGACAGCAGTTTCGATTGCGTATGCATCGCGTTCGGCTTGCGCAACGTAACCGACAAGGATGCGGCTCTGAAAGCCATGTACCGGGTATTGAAGCCCGGGGGGCGCTCGATCATCCTCGAATTTTCCCATCCAAAACCGCAACTTTTGCAAAAAGTCTACAATACCTATTCATTCAAGATCCTGCCGATGCTCGGAAAGCTCATAGCCAATGACGCGGACAGCTATCGCTATCTGGCCGAATCGATCCGCATGCATCCGGATCAGGACAGACTCCGCTCATTGATGGAACAGGCGGGATTCGAACATTGCGATTATTTCAATCTGACTCAAGGGATCGTGGCCGTACATCGGGGCTACAGGCTGTAGCCGCCGTAGGCTCCATCATGCTGGCCCGCGCGATTTTTCTTTCCATGCTGGAATCTGCGGTTTCCCGCTATATCGCGCTGGACCCGGACGCGACAAGACTTTTGCAGCCGATCAGCGGCAAAGTGATCGCGATCCGGATCACGGGCCCGGACTGGATTTTTTATCTGTGTCCGTCCGATAATTCCCTGCAACTGCTGGAACATTATGAGGGCAGGCCCGACACCACCCTGAGCGGCTCTCCGTTCGCTTTTGCCAGCCTGGGATTGAGCGACAATCCAAGCAGTGTTGTATTTACCGGCAAGGTGACGATCGAAGGCGATGTCTCGGTCGGAAGGAATTTCCAGATGCTGTTCAAGCGGCTCGACATCGACTGGGAGGAGCAGCTTTCGCATGTAACCGGGGATATCGCGGCCCATCAAATCGGCAATCTGGTGCGCGGGACTCTGCAGTGGGGACAGGAATCGTTCCGGGCGATGAAGCTCAATATCACGGAATATCTTCAGGAGGAGCGCCGGGATCTGCCGACCTCCTATGAATGCAGCGAATTATTCCACGATGTCGATTCGATCCGAGCGGACACCGACCGCCTGGAAATGCGCATCAAACGGCTGAGCAATCAAGTTCCGGAAGTCCGCTGATTGAGCCCTGTGTCTTGATCAGGACCGGGATGGTCAAACAGGGGGCAGGTTTCACAAAAACGAAAGCCTCCCGGCGGGATCATGCCCGGCCTTGCGGAAATCCGGCGGAATCCTTCAGGATCGATCACAACAACAACCGAAAAAGCCGCATTCCGATGTCTCCGAAACTACTCTCGCGATTGGTCAGAATCAACTGGATCCTGGTGTTTCACGGGCTTGACGAACTGGTTCTGAAAACCCATCTGTTTCGGCCGGTTCGATATCTAGCTTTTTTTTCGCCGAATTTTTGGATCAGGAAGGATCGCGGTCCGAGGGCGGTCCGGATCCGCCGCACGCTCGAAGACCTCGGCCCGATTTTTGTCAAATTCGGACAGGCACTGTCGACGCGCCGGGACCTTTTGCCTCAGGACATCGCCGATGAACTGTCCAAACTCCAAGACAAGGTGCCCCCGTTCCCCGGTGCGGATGCGCGTAAAATCATCGAGCAAGAACTCGCCAAACCGATCGGCGAGTGTTTTGCCGAATTCGATGAAACTCCGCTTGCCTCCGCGTCGATCGCCCAGGTTCACGCGGCGCGTCTGCCGGGAGGCGACGATGTGATCGTAAAGGTGCTGCGGCCGAATGTCGAAAAACAAATCCGTGAAGATATCAGGCTCCTGTACGAACTCGCGCGCCTGGCCCGGAAGTTTTGGGCCGACGCCAAGCGACTGCGCCCGGTGGAAATCGTCGCCGAATTCGAGAAAACCATTCTCGACGAACTCGATCTGGTCCGCGAGGGCGCCAACGCTTCGGAATTGCGCCGGAATTTCGAACATTCGAAGATCCTGTATGTGCCGATGGTCCACTGGGACTTAACCCGTCAAAAGGTCCTGGTGATGGAACGGATTTACGGAATACCGATCGGCGATATCCAGCGCCTGCGGGATGAGGGGGTGGACTTTCGACTGCTCGCGGAACGCGGGGTGGAGATTTTCTTCACGCAGGTACTCAGGGACAATTTTTTTCACGCGGACATGCATCCGGGGAATATATTCGCGAAGCCCGATGCGAGTTACATCGCGGTCGATTTCGGAATCGTCGGCTCACTGAGCCTCGCCGACCAGCATTATCTTGCGTACAATCTGCTGGCCTTTTTCAACCGCGATTACCGGCGCGTGGCCGAACTGCATATCGAGTCCGGATGGGTGCCCAAGCAAACCCGCGTCGACGAGCTCGAATCGGGCATTCGCGCCGTGTGCGAACCGATCTTCGAAAAGCCGATCAGCCAAATCTCCTACGGACACCTGTTATTGCGGCTTTTTCAGGCCGCGCGGCGATTCAATGCCGAGATCCAGCCGCAATTGGTGCTGTTCCAGAAAACCCTGCTGAATATCGAAGGGCTCGGACGCGAACTGTATCCGGATCTCGACCTCTGGAAAACCGCGAAGCCCTTCCTGGAAAAATGGTTCGCACAGCAGGTCGGACCCAGGGCGACAGTCAACAAAATCAGAAAACAGCTTCCGGAATGGGGCGAGCAGCTTCCTGAAATTCCGGGCCTGGTGCACCGCTTCTTGAAGGAAGCAGGCAACGGGGAACTCGAACTGACCTGGAAAAATCCTCAATTGGAGGAAATTCGACAGCAATTGGCGCGCAATAACCGGCGGGCGGTCCGCGCAATCGGCGGTGCCGCATGCATCATCAGCGCCGCGATCCTTACCGGAATGTCCGGTTACCTGAGTCAATCCGCCGGATCGATCCCCCCGCTCGCGCTGGCGGTTTTCCTGGCCGGAATGCTCCTGATCGCGCTTGGATTAAGAAAGTGAGGCCCGGACTGAGAACGATCAATTGCGTCTATCCGGCGGCGGTGTCGTTGCATCGCTCATCATCGGTACTCGCGCCTTCGTGCCCTTGGGCGGCTTCCGCGAACGCGTCGTCCCAGTTCGGTTCGACGCGATCGCCGGATTCTCCGGGATCCGGCCCGGCCTCGTCGAGACCGGCCCGTTCAATGCCGGTTTCAACCGTGCCGGAAGCGGATCCGGATCGATCGTCGAAAGGCTCCCGGTCCACCTGCACCGTCAGATCTTCAAGCGCTTCAATCGCCTGTCCCGGATTGCGGGCCGCTTGCGACTTCGGTTCCGGGTTGGCCGAAACAATCGCGATCACTTCCGAATAATGGTCCAGCAAGGCATACACACACTGATCGAAGCTGCCGGCCTTGGGGAATTCGGCTCCGAGTTGAATTTCAGTAAAGGTTTTGAACAGGTTTCTTTCAGAGCGGATGGTCTCGATGCTCAGGCTTTCCGCCTCGTCTTCATCGAGTCCCGAGGTTTCCATCAGACGCGCTTGGAGGCGCCGCTGCCTTTCGGGTTCCGCGCGATTGACGCGCTCCAATAAGCCGCTCAGTTCCGTGAACAGGCGCTTTCTTTTGCGCCATCTGGCCAGCCCGATGAAAATGAGGGCAATCAGCGAAACGAACAAGGATTCACCGAGCAAAAACGATGCGCTGAAATTCACAGTCCTAACCTAGCGGCGGGCGGGTTTGGGAAACGATTCAACCATGCGGGATCCATCCGAAATCAACCACTCGGAAACATTGAATTTTCCAACCCTGTCGATGCATAACGCGAAACGCTCACTGATCGCTAAAAGCCTTCGTCATCCGTTCCTCCGCGCGCAAATAGGTATTCAACATGCGTTTGCGGCTCATATCCAGTTCTTCGGCTTCTTTCGAGGCGCCGAAGATCTTCGAATATTCGCTGGAAATTTCATCCATGGTTTCCATCGCCATGGAAAGTTGTTTCGAAATACGTTGACTTTCCTGTTTCAGACGCTCGATTTCGGCCTTGGCGGATTCCATTGCGGCCGCCAGTTCCGGGTCCTCCCGGCTTTTTTCCGAGACTTCCGACAATAATCTGCAAAACGGATGCGTCAGGGCCTGAACACTTTGATCGATGCCGTTCAACAATGCCGCGTCGCGGTTCAAGAACATCTGCACGACTTTCCGGTAAAGTGATTTTTCACAAGAATTAACCTCGGCAAGCACTGCGTTGAGTTTTCCCTGCTCCAGGTCGCACGATTCCGAAATCGCTTTTCCGAGCAGTTTCGAACGAACGGCTTCGGCCTGCTTGAGGTGGCTGATGAAATTTCCCGCGGCATTCCGTTCCCCGGCGCGCCGGCGCACGATGAATACCGCGAATGCGGCGATGAGCAGTATCGCTGCGGCCAAGCCTTCCACCATGAATACCGCGAGCAAGGAACTGATTTGTATCATGTCTCCAACCTGTTGATAAGCTCCATTTGTTGCTGTGCCATTCGCTTCTGTATCCAGCGGTACACAAAGAAACCGGCGAGTAGAAAAATCAGATTAACCGCCCCGGTGATCACCCAGGTGATCATCCAGTCCGGTTCCGGCGTCTCTCCAACCGGCTCTTCCTTCGGGAGCCTGGCTTGATCGCGGCCGTCCTTGGCCGGGTCCGGTTTTTTTTGATCAGCCGGCTCTGCGACGACCTCGATTCGGTGCTCCGCCTCGCGTTGGAATGTCGGACTTTTCGCGACGACTTTGAACGTGTACTTGCCGGGTCTCAGGCCTTTTTCGATCGTATGGCGGAAAGTACCGGAATTGGCCGGATCGGCTTTGAGATCCCGGTCGAGCGTCCCTCCGAGTTCGGCCGATTGTTGCAATCGATTGTTGATCAGGCTTAAAAAATCCGGGTTGGTCACGGTTTCACCCTTTTCGGTGATGCTGACTGAGAAATCCACGGTTGCATGTTCGCCGACAGTATTCGGCAATTCATTCAACCTCAGTTTGAGGTCGGTGACCACCATGACCTGATTATCGGGATCGAGGCCCGCAAGCAGCCGCCATTCTCCGGGTTCCGGCCGCTCAACGGTAATCAGATCGTAGCTCGCTTCATGATGCCATCGAATGTTTTCGGCATGATCGTCCTGGCCGGTTTGCTTCTGCCCGGGACTGATCAGACGAGTCGGTTGCGCTGCGGATTCTCGAAAAACGAGCACCGAGAATTCGTCAATTCCGGCGTCGATACTGAATTTATTATCGGTCAAGGGGACTCTGTCCCTCGGAACCGCCTTCTTGAACATCGCCAAAAAAGCCCGTTCCAACTGTTTGGCCGATTGCACGGTTTGACTCCAGCCTCCGGTATCCGAGGACAGCTTTTTCAAGAGTTCATGGTCCGCGTTCTGCGACAAGGCAATGGTGTGAACCTGCGTGGAATGGCGCGTTAATCCGGGGATGATCCGCTCGATAATCGCAGTCCGGGAAGCTGCGTTGACTTTCGGATCTTTCGATATGTCGACGACACCATCGGTCAATAGAATAATGCTTCTGCGGTTCTTCTCCGGTCCGGACGCCCAACCCTGCATTGCTGCTTCAAGGGCTTCTTCGATGTCGGTAAACAGACCGCGCGAGTGAATGCTCGAAGCGGATTTCAGTGCCCGCGCCTGCCAGGCGCCATCCGCATTGCCAATCGGAACCAGCAGGGCCGGTTCGGCCGCAAACAACCAGACACCCGCACGAGATTCCGGAGGTAACAAATTGACCAGCAGCTTCAGCGCCGGAATACGAATATTACCCGGATCGTTCTGCTTCATACTGCCCGAAACATCGATCAATACCCGGACATCGCTGATCGGTTCCGGGCCGGCATCGACCGCCGCGGGAACTCCTCCGGAAAACACGGCGCAAACGATCAGGACTCTAATTTTAGTCGCTTCAAGCACGGTAAATTCTCTCGATTCAAATCCTCGCAGCGGTCGAACGCCGGTCCGGAGACGGCCGGACTGTTCTCTGGTATCATTTGTATTTATATTCGGGATTACCAGAAGCGCTTGTTGGAATCCGAAGCCGTTGACTCGGTACCTGTCGAAGGGATGCTCATTTTTTATGGTCAGGCTTTTCCGAAAACCTTGAATCGCGCCGTACGGATCGATTCGATAGTTCAAACTATAGTCGCTCGCCTGAAAAATTACACTCCAGCAAGATATCCAGATGGCAAGAATGGAAACCCCGGTCTGTGAATTCGGCCGCAAAGCAATCGACTTTTCGCTCCCCGACACGAACGGGATCTTCCAAACCCTGGATTCCTGCAGAGGCGAACAGGGACTGCTGATCCTGTTCATCTGCAACCACTGTCCCTATGTAAAAGCGATCCGCGAGCGCCTGGCCAAAGACACGCGTGAACTGAAGGATTATGGCATTGGATCGCTCGGGATCATGTCGAACGATACCGCGAGTTACCCGGAAGATTCCTTGGAAAATATGCGCTCTATCGCCGCCGAATACAATTTTTCTTTCCCCTATGTTGTCGATGAATCGCAGGAAGTCGCGAGAGCCTACGGAGCCGTGTGTACTCCGGATTTTTTCGGCTACAACAAAGACCTGGAGCTGCAATACCGGGGCAGGCTGGACGCGAGCGGCATCAATTCGGCGCCGGCCGGCGCGCGGCGGGAGCTGTTCGAAGCGATGAAACTGATCGCTGGCACCGGCAAGGGACCTCTCGAGCAGTTCCCGAGCATGGGATGTTCGATCAAATGGAAAGCGGCTTGATTCCATAGACCATGCAAGGGTGCGCCGCGCGCACCATTCGGCGTCTCACGGTGCGCGCGGCGCACCCTACGGCATCGATGTGTTCGTT
>JAKEEL010000137.1 GCA_022616595.1 Methylococcaceae bacterium | reverse complement strand
TGATCAGTTTGATAATTTCTTCGGCGGCCCAGACATCATAGGGCGAGGGTTGCACCGGAATCACCACCAGACCGGCCGCCAGGATCGCGGACCTGGCCAGGTCGTTGGCCCTGGGCGGCCCGTCGATTACGACATGCCGGTAACCCGCGGCCAGACCCGGAATGTCCTTGTGCAGCGTCGGCTTGGCCATCCCCACCACCGGAAACAGGCTCCCGCCCCGGCGCGCCGCCTGCCAGTCCAACGCGCTGCCCTGCGGGTCCGCGTCGACCAGCAATGTGCCGTGCCCGGACAGTGCGAGCGCGGCGGCCAAATTGACCGACAGCGTGGTTTTACCGACGCCGCCTTTTTGATTCAGGATGGCGATGATCATGGCGTTGCAGAAGTTTCGAAAGCGCGTCGCCGCACGGTTTCCCGGTGTAGACTGCCGCACAACAGAACGTGCGCCACGCCCGGCCCGCCACCGATGATGCCGGTGAATCTCGGCGTCAAGAGCAGCGTATTGCCCTTGTTTATAACATCAATATACGAAAAATAAACGCCTTTTCCAATCTCGCCGGAATGTAATGAAAGGTCTGCGAGTTGTCAATTCTTATAATGATGGGCTTCGTTACCTCAGCCAATCCTCCGGCTACTTCAATACCAGAAACGCAGCCCGGCAACAACGCGCAGGCTGTGACGATGCTCGCGCAGCGATTCCTCTTCGACATAATCGAATCCCACATAGGGTGCGAATTCGCGCTCGATTTCGTAGCGCAGGCGCATGCCGGCCTCGAATTCGGTGACGCCGGCTTTCACGCCGCGGTTTTTGATGTCCCGGGCCGCGACGTTGACTTCGATGCGGGGTTCGAGGATCAGCCGCTGGGTCAGCAGCAATTCATAGTTCAGGTCCAGACGGTAGAGCACGTTGCCCCGGTCGTTGATGAAAACGGCGCTGTCCACTTCGATGAAATAGGGCGCGAGACCCTGGAAGCCGAGCACCGCGTCAAACGTGCGTTCCGGTTCGAAAGCGCGGCGCGCTCCAATCTGGAAGTCCCAGAAGGTATCGATATTGCGGCTGTAGAGCAATTGCAGGTCGGCGCGGCCGAAGATGCCCTGATCCGCGGCATAATCGCCTTCGGTTTTCATCCAGAGCTTGTGCTCGTCGTTGCCGATCCAGTGCTGAATATCCCACTTGACCAGGTGCAGACTTTCATTGCCTTCATACTCCAAGCGCTCGGCCATGAAGTGGCTGTAGATCGCCTGGTCGTCCTGAGCCTTCGGCGGGTTGCCGCAAATCATGCAAACGAGCAGACTCAAGAGCAGGCGTCTCGGATTGCCGGCCTTGAAACAACCGGCCTTGGTCAATGAACGTGCTCCGCTTTTTCGACGATCAGCTTGCGAAACATTCCGGTTTCCATGTGATACAACAAATGGCAATGAAAGGCCCATTCGCCTTCGTTGTCGGCAACCACCACGACGCTGGCGGTCTTGCCGGGGGGAACATTGACGACATGTTTCTTCGGGTTATACAGGCCCTGGCCGACATCCAGAATCTGCCACAAACCGTGCAAATGAATCGGATGATTCATCATCGTATCGTTCACGTAATTGAAGCGGATGTGCTCGCCGAACCGGACCCTGAGGGGTTCCGCGTCGGAATATTTGATGTCATCGAAAGACCAGATATAGCGGTTCATGTTGCCGGTCAGGTGCAGCGTGATTTCCCGGTCGGGCGGCCGCCATTCGTGGTTCTGACCGGCCGCCCTCAAGTTCCGGTAGCCTAATGTCTTTCCGGCCAAGCCCGTTGCCTGTTGAGGCTGCGCATGAAAGGCATGCGGATTTTCCTGCATCGTTTTGTCCGAAGCCATCGCGGTCGCGTGGCCTTCATGTTCTGCATGGATCGAATGATTCATCGGTGCTAAATGTTTGACCGCAGCGCCCGGCGAGGCGGTATCGCGATGCCCGCCGTGCATCGACCCCATATCCGCCATCGTCAACAAGGTCCGCGGGCTTGATTGCGGCAAATCGGCCCGGAGATCGCCGCGCGGTGTCAGCGTGGCCGCGGCAAAACCGCTGCGGTCCGATGCTTCGGCGAAAATGCGGTAGGCCCTGTCCGCTTCGGGTTCGACCAACACGTCATAGGTTTCGGCGACCGCGATCCGGAATTCTTCGACCTCAAATGGCATCACGGACTGGCCGTCGGCTTCGATCACGCGCATCGTCAATCCGGGAATCCTGACGTCGAAATAGGTCATCGCGGAAGCGTTGATGAAGCGCAGGCGTACTCGATCGCCGGGATTAAAGAGGGCGGTCCAGTTCATCCCGGGAGTCTGGCCGTTGACCAGGAAATGATAGGTCGCGCCGGTCACGTCGGCGAGATCGGTCGGCTCCATGCGCATATCTCCCCAGTCCAGCCTGTCGTTTACGGTATTCGTAAAGCCCCTCGCGCGAATGTCCTGAAAAAAATCGCCAAGGGTCCTTTTTTGGAAGTCGTAGTAGTCGCTCTGCTTTTTCAGGCGCGCCAGGGTCCGGTGCGGATCGGCTTCGGGCCAATCGGAGAGCAACACGACATAGTCTCGGTCAACCGCGGTATGAACATGTGCCGCGTCGATAATCAGCGCTCCGTACAGACCCTGTTGTTCCTGCATCGCAGAATGCCCGTGATACCAGTAGGTTCCGCTTTGCCGGACGCGGAATCGGTAGGTGAAAGTTTGGCCGGGGCCGATGCCGTCAAAGCTGATTCCGGGCACGCCGTCCATTCGATCGGGTAGAATGATGCCGTGCCAGTGAATCGAGGTAGGTTCATTCAGTCGATTGCTGACCTCCAGCACGACGTCCTCGCCTTCGCGCCAACGCAGGGTCGGAGCGGGCAAAACGCCATTCGCGACGATCGCGGTCTGCATCTCGCCAGTCAGGTTGACCGTTTTTTCGGAGATCGTGAGATTATAAGTGCCCGCGTTGGTTGGCTCAAAGCAAAAAAGCAATATCCAGAGAGCAACGAGGGCAGGCTTGCAAACGCTAAGCGGGGTTCTGGAATGAAGCCGCGTCAGGATTAGTCGAAAGGATAGCAGCATAGGAAAACGAAATCGGTTGGCGCTCGAGGCAGAATATCGAATAGAACTTCTTTTCGCTGTGTTGCGCGTCTGTGTTACGGGTAGAGAAAAGTCACGTGATCGAAGAGTCAATTTCAGTATCGCCGAAAAAGGTAATCGTTTGACATGTTAACCCGCCTCAAAATCCGTAATTTCAAGCGTTTCGACAATGCGGAGATCGAACTCGGAAAGGCCGTCGTTCTAATCGGTCCTAACAATTCCGGCAAAACAACGGCCCTGCAGGCCCTCGCGCTTTGGGACATCGGAGTTCGGCGCTGGAATGAGAAACGCAAGGGGAAATCCTCTCCGGAGAAACGGCCCGGCGTTACCATCAACCGGCGCGATCTGATTTCCATACCCGTACCCTATGCCAATCTTCTGTGGCGGGACCTGCATGTGCGCGATATCGAGCGTTCGGCGGAGAACGGCAAGCCGAAGACGCAGAATGTTCGTGTGGATGTCATGGTGGATGGTGTAACCGATGACAAGGCGTGGTCTTGCGGCTTTGAATTCGACTATGCGAACGAGGAGTCCTTTTACTGTCGACCGTTGCGGACGAACGATGCCCAACAGCGAATGGTGGTCCCGAACGAGGTAGAAAACGTGCGCGTTGCTTTTCTTCCTCCAATGTCCGGTCTCGCGGATCGGGAATTTCTCAAACAACTGGGCGAGATCGGAGTGTTGATCGGCCAGGGGCAAACCGCTCAAGTTTTGCGCAATCTCTGCTTTCAGATTCATCAGAACGGAAGCGATAGTCATTGGGACGATCTGGTGAATGATATTCATTCCCTCTTTGGCGTGGAGCTTTTGGCGCCCCAGTATATCGCCGAACGCAGCGAAATCATCATGGTCTATCGAGACGAGCGCAAAAACAAGCTCGATTTGTCTTCTTCCGGGCGCGGACTCCAGCAGACTTTGTTATTGCTCGCGCACCTGTACGCGAATCCCGGAGCGATTCTGCTGTTGGATGAACCGGACGCGCACTTGGAAATATTGCGCCAGCGTCAGACCTACAATCTGCTGATTCAGGTCGGTGAACGGCAAGGCTCCCAAATTATTGCCGCGAGCCATTCCGAAGTGGTGCTGAACGAAGCGGCCGACCGCGATATGGTCATTGCATTGGTTGGCAAACCGCACCGTATTGACGATCGCGGTTCACAAGTCCTGAAGGCTTTGAGGGATATTGGATTCGACCAATATTACCAAGCCGAGGAAACGGGTTGGGTTTTGTATCTGGAGAATTCCACGGATCTCGCGATTCTTCAGGCCTTTGCAAAGACATTGGGTCACCCGGCACAGCATTTTCTCGAGCGTCCTTTCGTGAAGTACGTCGAGACCAACCTTCCCCAAAAAGCCCGCGACCACTTTTTCGGCCTGAAGGAAGCCAAGTACGATTTGGTGGGGATAGCGATTTTTGATCGCCTGGATCGCGAACTTCAATCCACCGGTTCGCTAACCGAGTTGACTTGGCGCAAACGGGAAATCGAAAACTACTTTTGCCTGGAAGACGTCCTCATCGATTACGCGAAACACGACTTGCCCGACGATCTTTTCGGGCTTGCTGAACGGGAGCGACGAATACAAGCCATGCAAGACGCCATTGCCGAAGTTGCCAAGGCGTTAATGACCCTGCAAAAACCCGATCCGTGGTCGGCGGAGATCAAGGCAACCGATGAGTTTCTCAATCCTGTATTCAGGAGATTTTTCGCCAACCGGGGTTTGCCGTTGCAATTGCGCAAGTCCGAGTATCATGTCCTGGCCGGTCTCGTTCCGAAGGAACGACTGGACCTTGAAATCAGC
>JAKEEL010000136.1 GCA_022616595.1 Methylococcaceae bacterium | reverse complement strand
CCGGCAGAATCCGTCTCGGTCCGCTGGTCTTGAAATCGCTCCCGGCCACCCCGGGACCGGAACAGCTTGAAGCGGAACTGACGCTCGATCTGGATCGCTTCCGATTCGATACCAAGGGTCGATTCAGCGAGTTTCCACTCGAATGGATTGGGGGCTCCGGCGCAGATCCGGCACTGCGTGGAACCCTTTCCGCCAATTGGGACTTGACTTATGACAACAGTCCCGGAGCGCTTTCAGGCCGGCTGACGGCCAAGACATCCGGGTTGTATCTCGCACTTCCGAAATCCTCCTTCTCACCCCTGACCCTCGAAAACGTTTCTCTGATGCTTGCCGGGCACGGAAGAACCCTTGAATTCGATTTGCTTGCGGCGCAGAACGCGCAGAACAGGCTGCAAACCCGGCTCCGCGCGCAAGAACTGCCGGGCCTCCGGACTTTGATCGAACAGGGTCCGAGGCCGGAGAATATTCGTCTCGACGGACAAGCCTCGCTCACCCTGGACGACTTGTCCGCTACCGGCCTGATTGAACCGAAGCTCGTAGTGGATTCGGGTCGATTCGATGCACGAGCCCGATTTTCCGGGAATTTAAACGATCCCGGAATCGATGGAACCGCACGTGTAAGCGATTTTGGCTGTTCGGTGCCGGACCTTGGACTCAAGGCCAAAATTCCCGTAGCGGAGGCCAGATTCGACCGGCGGGATGTGCGGCTGACCCGATTCGATTTCGCGACTCCGAATTCGAGTGGTAGCGGACACGCGACGGCCCATCTGTCACTGGCGCCGGGACAACTTGGCAATTTCAAGCTCGCTTTTCAGGGTTCGTCCCTGCAAATCATCGATCAGCATGCCTTCAAACTCACGGTTTCTCCCGATCTTCAGTTGTCCGGAACTGACGACCAACTCGATGTCACGGGAAACATCCGGGTTGACAAAGGATTGTTTGCCGACCTGTCCACCCATCACGGCGTGAGCCTGAGCCCGGACGTCGTGATGGCCGAAACCGAGACCGACGCCGAGCGCCCTGTATCTGAAGCGGGCGGCCGGGGTATCCACCTGGAAATCAATGTCGATATCCCGGACAGTTTTTCGGTCAAGGCCGCCGGCGCCGATCTTTTGCTCGGCGGCAGGCTCAAAGTGCTCCAGGCGCGCGCGGGAATCCCGATTGCCGACGGCCGATTGGGAGTCGTGGATGACAAATTCACCAAAAATACCTACACCGCCTACGGACAGGTTCTTCGAATCAAAAAAGGAGAGTTATTGTTCGCGCGCAGCCCGGTCAACGACCCGGGCCTGGATATCCTGGCCGTGCGGAAAGTCAAGGTCGGCGAGGTCGGCGTGCATGTCACAGGGACAGCCGCCGCCCCGCAGATCCAGCTGCAGTCGGAGCCGGCCATGGCGGATTCGGAGATCCTTTCCTGGCTGGTTCTGGGACGTCCTTCGAGCGAGGCCGGCAAGGGATTGGGGGCGCTGCTGCTCGCGGCGAGCGGCGACGTCACCGGCAGCGATTCCCTGGTCAACCAAACCCGCGATTGGCTGGGACTCGACGAACTGACCTTCGACTCGAGCGAAGACACGACTTCCGGCATCGTGACGCTCGGAAAACGGATCGGCGAGAATCTCTATCTGAATTATCACCAAGGGATTCTCGAGCAGGGATATAAGATCAAAGCCATCTACCGGCTGACGCCGGCCTGGTCCCTGATCGCCGAATCGGCGCGCGAAAGCAATGCCGTGGAAATCGAATGGTCCAAGCGTTTTTAATGGCGCGTCAATCCCGGTTTCGACGCGTTCCGCGCCATAAACCGAAGCCGAGCAAGATGGCCAGAGAACACCATAAGAGTCCCGGAACCACCCAGAACCAGCGCTGGTAATTGGTCTCGACCGGCCGCTCAAGATAGTTCATCCGGGTTCGGCCGGTCCATTCGCGGTGCATCGGCGAGCGGATCAATATCTTCCCGGAAGCCAGCGCCACCGAGGAAATACCGGTATTCGTGGCGCGGATCACCGGCCGCCTGGTTTCCACGGCGCGCGCCAAGGTCATGTACAGATGTTGATAAGGCTCCTGCCACCGG
This sequence comes from Methylococcaceae bacterium, assembly GCA_022616595.1. Classification (GTDB taxonomy): domain Bacteria; phylum Pseudomonadota; class Gammaproteobacteria; order Methylococcales; family UBA1147; genus UBA1147. The sequence continues at coordinate 19,267 of JAKEEL010000136.1, read as the reverse complement.
CCATACCAGGAATCATTGGTCACATTGATGATAAATTGCGCGCCGAGCCCGGCGAGTCCGCGCGAAAAATCCGGGAACAGACTTTCGTAACAGATCTGCGGGCCGATCTTATGGCCATTCACGCGCAACAGCACGGTCGGGCCCGGCCCGCGTGCATATTCACCGATCGGGGGCAGCCATTCCTTCAAAAACGGCAACCAGTCGATTCCGGGAATATACTCGCCGAAGGCCAGCAGCCTGGTCTTGCTGTAATGAGGCCTCGTGAGCCTGCCGTGACCATCCAGCGCAAACAGCGAATTGGTAATTTTTTCCTGGTTCGGATCGACTCCATAGCCCCCGGTTACCAGTGGAATTTTTCGCGCCCGGACAAATTCCTGTAAAGCTCCGAACTGGTCCAGGGAACCGTAAACGGGATCGATGAAGGCCGGAAACGCGGCTTCCGGCCATACCGCCAGATCCACCGGCGTTTGCGCTCGCGATTCGAGCGCGCGATCGGTCAGAGCAAAATACTTTTCGATGATCGAATCCCGAAAGCCGCGCCCGAGTTCTGCGGCACTTTTTTCTTCGTTGCCGATATTTCCTTGTACCAGCAGGACATTCAGCGCAGCATCGGGAGCCGGCAGCCGACCGGCCAACCAGATTCCCCCCGCGTTCAGCGCGGCAAACACCAGGCAGACGGCGGCAAACCAGGCGCGGCCCGTCCACTCTGCGCGGGTTTTCCAGGCGAGGTAACACGGGATATTCAGCAACAAGGTCAGCGTGCTCAAGCCGCTGAAACCGATCCATTCAGCCCACTGGTAGATCGGCAGATTCGATCCATACCACGAATAGCCGAAATTCCAGTCGAACAAGGTCAGCGCATTGCGGTCACAGAGTGCGGTAATCAGCCCGATCACGCAAATCGCGAGTCCCGGAGAAAATTGCAGGCGAATTTGCAGCCAAAACCATAAGAGACCGGCCACGGGAATATACAATTGCGCGACCGCCGCATACAACAACAAGCCGGCCGCCGCGAAGGGCCAGGGCAGATGCGCGAATTCATGCAGGGTATAGGCGACCCAGTTGAAACCGATCAGGGTCAGCACGAAGGCCGTGATCCAACCGCCTAAGAAAACTCGCCGGAAATCGTTCTGGCGCATCCAGAAAGTCCATAGGGGTACGAAGCCGAAAAGCGAAGCCCAGGGCGGAAAAGGGATGTAGCTGGTACCGATCAGTATCCCGGACAAGACTGGAAGAAACCACATATTCAGGTTCACGTCGAAAGGTTGATCATCGTTATTGCCGGCTCATTGAACCAGCATTTGCGGAAAAATCAATCTTTGGAATGCGAAGTCAGTTAAAATCCAGAGTGCTTCGCGGGAAGAAAAACAGACGGGACACAAGGCAGGCGGCGCGGAAGCTCGAAGGCCTCCGCCAGGGTAAGTGTGAAGCTTACCCTGGCTATCGATTCCAAGAATAGAACATTTCTACCGTCCTGTCGTAAGAGAAGAAAACTTGCGTTAGCATTTCTACGGCAATTCCGTTGCGCCGATTCACCGAAGTGATCGGGTCGAACTTCGGTGGTTCAATATCGGTCGTCTTGCAGCTCCCGGAGATCGATACCTCCGAACAGATTACCCATGACCAGTCCGAAGAACGAGGACGCGCTGTACACGGCGATCCAATAATAAAGACGATCGACATGCCCATAGGCCATCATGGCCAGCAGACCGAAGTAAATCAACAATGCATAAACTAAAAAGCGTAACATGATCAAGCTCCTGAAAGCGGTGTTCATTGAGCCAACGCGGATTCAACAGCGATGGCGATGTGAGGATTTCGTCAAAAAAAAACTTTGACTTGATTATCAGACTATCTTTGAAAAGGATGAAAAACTGTGAACTGCGTCACAAAGGATTCGTGATTTAGTGAAAGAGAGCGGCCGGCCGAGAAATCGAAATCAGGGACTCGGACGGACTCGAATTGAAGGGATTGACTTTGATTCTGCGCCCGGGAATGCGGAAAGGCACCCCGGGCGTTTTCTTGCTCTCGGTACGGGCATACCGAGCCGGCAAGCCTTGGCGAGCAAGGGAAATTGCTAAATCATGAAGCGGATTGCGCTAAGGAAATCCTGTGACCACTTGCTGGCATTCCAACTCCACATTCTTTTTGCGGCAATGATGCCCTTCCTTGGTTTCCTCACAATTCATTTCACCCCTGTTTTTGATTGCAACCAGTGACCAGCCTTTGTAGATTGTTTCCCGGCAGGCCTCTTTGGCAAAGCGGTCCAACTCCGTCTCGGCTCTTTGCATCGCCGTTTCCTGATCCTTTTTAAAATTGGTATAAATCGAAGTCCATTGGATGGTTTTGTGATTGTACTGCGGCGGCCCGCTTTCTTTGCCGCAGGCGGTTATCAGCAGACAAGATACTCCAATCAATAGTTTTTTCATTTTCATTCTCTCCTTCAGGATAGGATGCGTTCACGGATCAACTTCGGCAGGCAACCATCGTACCGACATTCTAAACGCAGAGATTGGATTGGTCTAAGATTTTTGAGCGGCCCTTGGAACGCAGGAATATTCTCCGGTCTTTCCAGGATTTTTCAGGTATTTGCTTGAAGGGATTGGAATCGTTTCGCGAGCGTCGGACCGTCTTCCCGCGGCAGAGCGTTATGGTCCGGAGCTGCGCGCGATGGTATAGCAAGGACGGTATTCCCCGTTCAGCTTCATGCGGCCCTGAGCCGTGAAGTTTCGCAACAGTCGGTCCAGGGCTTCCACGAGTTCGGCATCGCCGCGCAATCGCAACGGACCGTGCTTTTGGATCATGCGAATACCGTGTTCCTTGACGTTCCCGGTCACGATCGCGGAAAAGGCCCGTCGGATCTCGACCGCCAGTTCGTGGACGGGCATTGTGCGGCTCAGCTTGAGCCTCGCCACGGAATCGTGATTTACGTCGAAAGGTGCTTGGTGAGTCTCGGGGATCGTCAGCAACCAGTTGAAATAATACGCATCGCCATCGCGCCGCCGCTGTTTCCGGACCTCCTCGATTTTTCGGCTGATGCTTCGACCGACCTGGACCGGGTCTGCGAGGATGACTTCATACTTTCCCCGGACATTCTCTCCCAGGGTAAAGGTCAGGAAGCGGTCCAATTCGGCGAAATAATTCTCGGTGTGTGAAGGGCCGGTGAAAATCACGGGCAATTCCAGTCCGGCGTTGGCCGGAGCCAGCAGAATTCCCATCAAGTAGAGTATTTCTTCCGCGGTGCCGACTCCGCCCGGGAACACCACGATCGCATGGCCGAGCCGCAGAAAGGCTTCGAGGCGCTTCTCGATGTCCGGGAGAATGACCAAATCGCTGACCATCGGGTTCGGCGGTTCGGCCGCGATGATTCCGGTTTCGGTGAGTCCGAGATAGCGGGCTTCGCGATTCCGCTGCTTGGTATGTCCGACCGCGGCGCCCTTCATCGGCCCTTTCATCGCGCCGGGGCCGCAACCGGTACAGATATCGAAGCCTCGCAGCCCGAGTTGATAGCCGACTTCCTTGGTGTAGTCATATTCATCACGCGGGATCGAATGCCCGCCCCAGCAGACCACGACACGCGGATTCATTCCGGGCTGCATGACATGCGCGTGTTTCAGAATATGGAAAATCGCATCGGTGATATCGGAGCCCCGTGTCAGATCATAGCGGGCCGGGTCGCTGATCTCGGTGCCGATATACACAATATCCCGGAGCACCGCGAACAAATGCTGGCGAATCCCTTCGACCATGCGTCCTTCGATGAAGGCCGAACGCGGCGCATTGCGAATGATCAGTTTCAGACCGCGCGTTCTGCGCGCGACTTCAATCGAAAAATCCCGATAGAAGTCGAATAGCTGGGTCGCGTCGTCGCATTCATTCCCGGTATTCATCACCGCGAGGGAACAACGCCGGAACAGTTCCTGCAGATCGCAATGGTTGACGCCTTCGATCAGGGCCGTCAATTCCCTTTGCGAAAGCAGTTCGAGACTCCCGCGCGGTCCGATTTCGGCATAAGCCGTTTTGGCCGTCTCCGGGTCGAAGGCGCTGTGATTGGACGATGACTGGCAGGCCGGCGTACTCGACATGATTGGACCGCCTGATAATGGTCAAACCGGATGAATCGGGAAAATGGAATTCGAGGAATTCCGCCCCCTTGAATCAGAAGTACCCCCGCTGCTGTTCATGCGTCGAGTGATTGCCGCAGCGATTCGAGTGAATGGCACGGCGGCAGGCAGGAAGCGGCCGTGCAGGCATAGGCCACGGTTTGATCTTCCGCCTTGCGTTCGGAGAGAATGCCGGGCAGGTTTTGCAGATCCGGTGGAATCTCGAGGACGATGCGGTCGGGCCGGAAGTCTTCGGTCAGCACTTTCTGCCATTCCAACGCGGACTCCCCCCTCAGGACGACGGTGCACGGCGGCTGGAAATAATCTTCCAGCGCGATCAGCAAGGCGCAATGGGCGGTCGGGAAACGCGACATCGAAGCCGCGCCGGACTGGAATACGCGGTTTGCCGCGTCCAGGTAATCCGTATTCCCCAGAATATGACCCAGTCGGCCCAGGGCCCGGGCCGCGACCCCGTTTCCAGACGGTATCGATTCATCGGTCATCGGTTTCGGCCGGTGAATCAGCCTTTCGTGGTCGTTGGAGGTAAAGAAAAAGCCCCCGATACTCTTGTCTTCGAATTGTTCAATCAACATATCCGCCAATTGGGTTGCCCACACGATCGCGGAAGTCCGCCACTGCGACTGACAGAGTTCGATCGCCGCATCGATCAGGTAGGCGTAATCGTCGAGATAGGCATTCAAATGCGAGCGGCCATCCTTGTGCGTGGCCATCAGGCGCCCGTCGAGCCAAAGATGTTCATGCACGAAATCGAAGGCCCGGTAAGCCGAGTCGATCAAATCACCTCGCTCGAAAATCCTGGCGGCGATTGCGAGACCCTTGATCATCAACGCATTCCAGGAGGTCAGGATCTTATCGTCGCGGCCCGGTGCTTTGCGCAGCCCGCGCGCGACCCGCAATTTTCCGCGCGCCGATTCGAGCAGGGTTTCGGCCTCAGTTTCCGTTATCCCGATCTTTGCCGCGACTCCGGCTAGAGGCTCCGCGATATAAAAGTGCCATCGTCCTTCGAAATTGGCCGGGCGTTCGAGTCCGTAATGGTGTCCAACGATTGCGAATTCTTCCGGCTCCAGCAGCGCCCGGACCTGATCGGGACTCCAGACATAGAACTTCCCCTCCTCACCTTCGGAATCGGCGTCCCGGGATGAATAGAAGCCTCCTTCGGGGGACTGCATGTCGCCGATGACCCAGTCGGCAATACCGAGCGCCGTATCCCGGAACAGCTTGTTCCCGGTGATCTGCCAGGCCTCGGCGTACAAAGAAAGCAGCGGGCCGTTGTCATACAACATTTTTTCGAAGTGCGGAATATTCCACCGGTCATCGACCGAATAGCGGCAGAATCCGCCTCCAATCTGGTCATAAATCCCCCCTTGAGCCATTTTCTCGAGACTGAAAATCACCGCATGGAGTAATCGCTCATCCCGTTTTCCGCCGCGAAGCCAACGGCCGAGCAAAAATTCGAGTCCCGAACAATGGGGGAATTTCGGTGCCTGACCGAAGCCTCCGTGGATGGAATCGAAACTATCCAGGCTTTCGAGCCCGGCTTTTTCGAGGACTGAAGCGTCGAGATCGGCTCCGGATCGCGGCGCTGCGACGGACTGCATGGTTTCGAAGAACGAAGCATTGTGCTGCTTGATCGCGTCCTTCTGCTGATGATAGTAATCCGCCGCCTGGTGAAGGATGCTCCGGAAGGGCGGCATATTGTAACGGGAATGGGGCGGGAAATAGGTTCCTCCGAAAAAAGGGATGTGTTCGTCCGGCGTCAGGAACATGTTCAGCGGCCAGCCTCCCGGTCTTTGCGTCAGCAATTGATGTGCGAGCTGATAGATCTTATCGATATCGGGCCGCTCCTCGCGGTCGACTTTGATGTTCACATAGAGCCGGTTCATGACCTTCGCGGTGTCGGGATCTTCAAACGACTCGTGGGCCATCACATGGCACCAATGGCACGCGGAATACCCGATCGAAAGCAGAATCGGCTTGTCCTCGCGACGCGCGCGATCGAGCGCCTCCTCGCACCAGGGATACCACTCGACCGGGTTGTCCGCGTGCTGCAGAAGATAAGGGCTGGTTTGGTCGTTCAGATGATTGAATGCCGATTTGATCATGATGGCGCACAGTTCGGTGGAAACGTATCATGCATTTGAACGTGGAGATTTATGAAAGTCAACCAATTGGCCCATGAATGTAGAGAACAGATTAATCTAACCGCGGTCAACCGGTGGATTGACCCTGGCAAGTTTTAGACTACTCTTAAACAAATCGATGAACGCTGCTCTGCGTGAAGACTGCTCTCGAAGCGGGGTTTAAAAGAAATTTCACGGAAATAGGCAGATAAACAATAGGTTACAGGGTGCCACATGTTTACTCAATTGCTCGAAAAATTATCGATTCCAAGGCAGATGTTTCTGCTCACCTCGATCGGTGTCCTGGCGGTTTGCGGCATAATCGCCAGTTTTCGATTCGCCAACCTGTCGGACACGGCCAGTTGGGCGATTTCGGGCCTCTCAATCGCCCCCATGATATTATTCGTGGTGATCATGGGGAACCATGTTGCAAGACGGACCGAAAAGATCGTCGCAGCGTTGCACGCACTCGCGGAAGGAGATTTGAGCTATAAGTGCGCGATTCCCGGTAAAGATGAATTCGCGTGGATGTCCTGGGAATACAGCTGTGCACGAAAGGCCTTCTCGAAAATGGTCACCGAGATACTGGAACATTCACAAAACCTTTCGAGTGCGGCGGAAGAATTGGCGACCGTAACCGAAAACAGCAAGCGGGCCGTCCGTAATCAAAATGCCCAGACCGAACAGGTCGCGGCCGCCATGACCGAAATGTCCGTGACGATTCAGGAAATAGCCCGCAACGCGTCGAACGCTGCGGAATCCGCGAATAACGCCGATTCCGAAGCGGCCAACGGCAACCGCATCATGAAAGATACGATGAACACTATCAACAGCCTCGCGCAGCAGGTGGAACGAACTTTTGTGTTTATCACCAAGCTCAAGCAAGAAAGTGACGGGATCGGTGCGGTACTCGATGTGATTCGCGGAATTGCCGAACAAACCAACCTGCTGGCCTTGAACGCGGCGATCGAGGCCGCGCGCGCCGGTGAGCAAGGCCGCGGATTCGCGGTTGTCGCGGACGAGGTTCGAACCCTGGCCAGCCGGACACAGGAATCGACCCAGGAGATACAGGATATGATCCAGCGCTTGCAGGCCGGAGCAAACGAAGCGGTCTCCGTGATGGAGGAAGGCCGGAAACGCGCCGAAATCAGCGTCGCTCAATCCGCCAAAGCCGGGGAATCCATCGATTCGATCAACAAAGTCGTCGATAATATCAAAGATATGAACATACATATCGCAACCGCGGCCGAGGAACAAAGCGCGACGGCCGAGGAAATCAACCAAAGCGTGGTGAATATTTCCAACAGTTCCTCGGAAACGGCCGCGAGCGCGGAACAAACCGCCCGGGCCACCGAAGAACTGGCCGGTCTCGCGACCCGATTGCAGGACATGGTCAGCAATTTCAAACTCGCTGCAGCTTGATGGACAGGCTCGTCCGAGCCTGACAAACCGTTTTGACCGCAGGCAGTCCAAACGCTGCAGCCCGCTACGCGGTACCGAAACGGAACGGGGGCGGTCAGGTCGACGAAAGGCTGGAAAAGACAAAGGGTGCGGGCGGCCTTCCCTGGCCAACCCCGCGAACCGGAGATTTCAGGGAAGATCCTGCCTCGGATCCTTGAAAATATCGCCGTCGGACTTGAAGATCGCGGTCCTTCCATCAATCGCCTTTACAAACTCCAGCAAAAGGTCGGAACTAGCCAAATCCTGGATCGTTCCCCCGCCCGGTAGCTGGTGTTGAGCAAAGACTTCTTCCAGGGTCTGCGCCTGGCCATTGTGGAAGTATGGCGCGTGGTAATTCACGCTGAGCAGGGAGGGCACGTTAAAGCCAAGTATCCCAAGGGGTGTCTGACCGATCTGACCGCCTTGGCCCCGGATTTCGATCGGGTCGGCCGGATCGAAGGTTCCGATGATCTCCAGGAACTGCAAGGTCTTGGGGTCCACCTTAGGGTCCCGATAGGAAACCGATTGGTTCGCGACCATGGTCAGGCCGGGATCCCGCGGGGTGCCGCCGGCCGCGAATGCTCGATCGAGGGCCGGATTATTCAGATAGAGTACCTGACTCTTGGTCCATTTGGCCCCGCCATGACACGCAGCGCAGTTGGCCTCGAAGATAACGGCGCCCGCGGACAGATCGGCCGGACTACCCTGGGGCTGGTTGAAGGGGCGCACGGTCTGTACCCAGGTCGTTTCGAAGTCGAGCGCCTCGCTGCCTCCCTGCTCGATCCCGTGGTCGAAGATCGCCGGATTCGGCAAACCGCCGCCCGCACCGGGACAGGGAATCGGAACTTCCAGTCCGCCGACGATCTGCACAATTCCTGCGATCGTCTGAGGCGCATCGCCGCCGGCGAAGCCGCTGCCGCATTGGACGTTGCGTGAATTGTTGTTGAACTCGGTGACGCCGTCCCGCGGCGCGCTCCAATTGTTGATCCGAATGTCGTGCGCGCCGTTGATCTTGGAGTAGGTGCCATCGAGCGGGATCGAGTTACGCGGTCCGTCGCCGAAGAACCAGGTCACGTGATCGGCCAGGCCATCGAAGTGGCACGAGGCGCAGGTGCTCCAGGCAGCGTCCGATTGCTTGCCGCGAAAGTTGAGAGGAACCACGTCGCGCAGCTGAGTCCCCGCCAGACCATTGTCCGGCACGCCCAAGGCGGTAAAAAAGACCAGCTTTCCCATCATGCGCGAATGATCGAAACTGCCGGGGCTCGGCGGCGTGCTGGAAGCCACATCCCGGTCGATGACCGTGCCCGCGTCGAGGTCGAGGATCGACACCGAGAGGTTGACCTCGTTGTTGACATAGGCGAAGCGGCCTTCGGCATCCACCTCGATTCCGGTCGGAATATTACCGGTCTGGAAGCGTATCACGTTGCCGGGAGCGCCGATGTCCAGCTTGCCGCCCGTTCCGATCTGAGCCTTGATCACATAGTTGCCGCCGCGGCTGACGATAAAAAAGCGCTCGCACCTGCGGTCGGAATCGATCGCGACCAGGTCGTTTCCAAACAACCGGTCGAGGCTCACGGCCCGGAAGCCGGGATCGGTCTCGGTCTTGATCTGATTGTTCAGGTTGACATGCAGGTCGGTTCGCTCCGAAAGGGTCTCGGAATCGACCACATGAACCAAGGCCTGGACATTGACGTTGAAGAATTGAGGCGGTTCGGGTTGTGCACCGATGTTCGGCAGATACAGCGAACCGCCGCAGGCCAGCGCGGAACTCAATTGATTTGGAAAGACTGCTTGCTTGTCTTTGGCGATTACAGGATCAGCCGCATCGGTAATGGTCACGTCCGGACAAAAAGTATTGTTGACCGCAGAGGGATTCAACTGCTGGCAGAATTTGGCGCGATTGGCCGTAAAGCCGGAATCATCCAACGGCGAAAGGGTGATCTCGGTGATGTTACCGGGATGATTGACCGGGAATGCCTGCACCACGCCTTCCTTCTCATCGTCAAAGCCTTCGCCTTTGCCGTCAGCATCGTCGATAAGACTGGCAAAGAGTTGCGTTACGAAGACCGTGTCCTCGATGATCGCGATCGCAAAAGGATTGCCTCCGACCACCACCGTTTCGATTGCTTGATTCGACTGGGTATTAATCACCGATATCGTCCCCGCCGTGTGATTGGCCACATACAAAAACCTCCCATCCGGCGTCAGCGCACAACCGCGCGGCTCGGTGCCGACCGGGATTTCCTGCGTCACTGCAAACCCCGCGCCCTTGGGCTCGACCACGGACACCGTGCCGCTGGCAGAATTCGTGACGAAGGCCTTGCTTCGATTGAGCACGGCCACACACACGGGGTCCCGGCCTACGGATACTTCATCGAGCTTGTCCAACCTTGCTCCACCGCCTCTGACCCGGAACACGGTTAGACTGTTGGCTTCGCGGTTTACGTTGAATAGAAGATCGCCGCCCCGAGTCAGCGAAATGTTGGTGGAACGGACGGCGTGGGCCCAGGGAGCCCAGCCAAGGAACAATACGAAAAAAAGCAGTACCAGACAACCGGGTAGCCTCAGGAGTGGAATGGCGCGGGACTGCGGGATGCATGAAACGTTCATCGTTAACCCTCCATGTAGGGGTGAAAATCACTGGGAGACGGTGCGCAGCCGTCAAGACACATTTTTCGCGCAAGCACGTTGGGACCGGAGGTCCCGAAGGTCAATGTGTTGGACTCAAGGAAAGATCAAATCTGTCGGCGCGAATTCATCCACCTCGCGTGGAAGACGCGCATGGACACCGGGTCGGCGTATCTGCGAGATCCCTTAAATCAACAGCATTATCCCCAAAGCTTGGAAGCGACTATACGTCGCAATTGTGACGGCTGGATGACTAGCCCGGCCAGGCTATTTCTTGAAATGGCCCTTACCCTCCTTTTCCAGTCTTGGAAATAAAGGTCTGAGCCGAACCCTACGACACCTCAGGACCGCTGTCAAGCCCTTATCGACCACCGGATCGAGGACGCCAGCGCCGCCGCCTTGGCTGCCTTGCTCGGAATCCTTGGATTTGCGGTGATTTCCAATGATTCACGATGGGATTCGCCCGGTCAAGTTGTTATACTTTCGTAGTATTCACCGGTTCTCCCTGTGCCGGAATGGCCAGGGAAACTGAATTTTATAAGCACAATCCGGCCTGATGGCTGAACATATCCTGTTTCTTACCGGCAAACTGGCCCGCAAGCAGTTGGGACAGATCCTGGAAAATATCCAATCCGATGAATTCACCTACACGGTCCACGCGCTCGGTGTGAGTGTCGCAGCATTGATGACGGTCGATATGATCCTCAGGCGCCTCGACGATACTTTCAATGCCGACCGCGTCATTCTGCCGGGCCGCTGTCTCGGCGACATCGAGAAGCTTAGCCGCCACTTCGGCCTGCCCTTCGAACGCGGCCCCAAGGAACTCAAGGACCTGCCGGCCTACTTCGGCAAGACCGGCCGGCCGCCTCAATTGGATCGCTACGCGATCCGGATCTTCGCGGAAATCACCGATGCGCCGAGGCTCACGCTCGACAAGATCATCGGTCAGGCACGCGCTTACGCGGCCGATGGCGCGGATATCATCGACCTTGGCTGTCTGCCGAATACCGATTTTCCGCATCTCGAGGAAAGCATTCAAGGCCTGAAGCAGGAAGGATTCCTGGTCAGCATCGACTCGCTTGAAAATGACGATCTTCTCCGAGGCGCTAAGGCCGGCGCCGACTATATGCTGAGCCTCAAGGAAGACACTCTGTGGATCGCCGACGAAGTGGCAAGTACTCCGATTCTGATTCCAGCCAGGCATGGCGATCTGGATTCGCTCGATCGGGCCGCGGAAGCGCTGGCCAAAACGAACCGGGAATTTCTGCTCGATCCGATTCTGGACCCGATCCATTTCGGATTCGTGGATTCGGTCGCCCGCTACCGCGAGGTTCGGAAGCGCCATCCCGATGCGGAAATGTTGATGGGAATCGGCAACCTCACGGAATTGACTCATGCGGATACGGCTGGTATGAATGCGCTGATGATCGGCATGTGCTCCGAATTGAATATCAACAATGTGCTCGCGACCCAGGTCAGCGAACATGCCTGCAAGGCGATCCGCGAAACGGACCGCGCACGCAGGATCCTGTTCGCGGCCAAATCGACCGACAGTCTGCCGAAACATATCGACGATGGCCTGATGGCTTTGCATGAGTGCGCGCCGTTTCCCTACACCAAACAGGAGATCGACGAACTCGCCCGCGACATCCGCGATCCGAGCTTCCGCATCCAGACCAGCCGCGAAGGCATTCATATCTACAACCGGGATTGCATTCATACCGCGACTGATCCCTTCGACCTGTACCCCAAGCTAAATGTAGAACAGGACGGTGGCCATGCCTTTTACCTCGGCGTGCAGCTCGGACGGGCTCAAATTGCCTGGCAGCTCGGCAAACGCTTCACGCAGGATGAACCCTTGAGCTGGGGATGCGCGGTCGAGGCCGCGGAAGAGAAACTGGACAGCTATAAAGAGGCAGGCTCAACCCTCGACAAAAAGGCCAAAAAATGATTAGAGAAATTGTCATCACATCCTGGAACAATGCGGGCCGGACCCATATCGCACCGATGGGAATCCATGACCAAGGCCGGCAATATCTGGTGATGCCCTTCAAGCCCTCGACAACGCTGGACAATATTCTGGAAACCGGTTACGCGGTCATGAATTGCACGGATGACGTTCGGATCTATGCGGGTTGTCTGACCGGGCGCAGAGACTTTGCGCTATGCAATACGGAACGGATCGCGGGAAAGCGGCTCGCGGGAGCGCTGGCCCATACCGAATTGAAACTGGTTCGGTATGAAGAGGATGGACAACGCCCGCGGCTCTATTGCGAAGCCGTCCATGAAGCCAGCCATCAAACTTTCAGAGGCTTCAACCGGGCTCAATTTTCGGTGCTGGAAGCCGCCATTCTGGTGAGCCGCCTGCACTTGCTGCCCTGGAAAAAGATTGAGACCGAAATCGAATATCTCAGGATCGGAGTCGATAAAACCGCCGGGGAACGGGAACTCGAGGCTTGGCATTGGCTGATGCAGCGCATCGATGAATTCAGAAAGACCCATCCGGAACCGGCCGGCGTATCATGACCGGGATGCTCGCAAGCGTCTCCAGTCTTGACGAGGCGCTCACGGCTCAGGCTGCTGGAGCCGACATTATCGATCTGAAGGCGCCGGCCGCGGGTGCGCTCGGCGCCTTGGAAACCGATCTGGTCGAGGAGATCGTGAAGAAACTGAATGCCGATACGGTATCCAGCGCAACCGTAGGCGATCTGCCGATGCACCCTGAAATCGTCCGACAGGCCGTGGATAAAATGTCCGCGACCGGTGTCGATTATGTGAAGATCGGACTGTTTCCGGGCGGAGACTGGCACGCATCGATCGCCGTTCTGAAAGGCCGGACTTCGAACGGAGCGCGTCTGATCGCGGTGTTCTTCGCGGATTGCGATCCGGACACGCAGTGGTTCCCGGAGCTCGCGTCCGCGGGGTTTTCAGGAGTGATGCTGGATACCCGGGATAAGCGTGTAGGTTCCCTGCGGCAAATCCTGAAGCGGGATAAACTGGCACACTTCGTGACTACGGCCCGCCAGTACGATTTCCTCTGCGGTCTCGCGGGTTCGCTGCAAAGTGAGGATATCGAACCGTTGCTGGAGTTGTCTCCGGATTATCTTGGTTTCCGCGGTGCCTTGTGCATCCATCGGAATCGCATCGATTGCCTGGATCCCGAAGCCCTTCGCCTGATTCGAAAGAAAATTTCTTGACCTGAACAGCGAGGCGCATTCCTTGTTTTTGACAATGCAACTTGAGAATCCGGGGCGGATTTCTTATGCTATCCTGAAAAAAAAATTGCTACCCCCTTCACCCGGAGGAAATAAATGGCTGAAAGCATGATTCTGGTTCCTGTCCGAACCAGCCGGCAAGGCGCATCCCTGAACGCCGGCAAGCTCAAGAGTGAATACAAGGACGAGACTTCGACTGTGGAACTCCATGTCGACGACATGGCCCGTTTGGGCTTGACCAAAGGCGATACGATTCGCATGCGCTCTCCAGGCGGCAGCGAAGCCATCGTGAGCTGCAAGGAACGAAAGAGTCCGGACGCCGAACCCGGCATGGTTTTCATGGCGTATGGTCCGGTTTCCAGCCAATTCATGGAGGATGGCGACACCGCCGGAAGCGGCATGCCGATCTCCAAGCATCTCGCGATCGAAATCGAAGGGCCTTTGTCTGCGGACGGCTCGATCATTGCCGCGGGCCAATTACTCGGCGCGACCGGGCCTGCCGCGGGACTCATCGGCAGCCCGCTCAGCGCCCAACAGGCAGGCCTGCTCGGTTCTCTTGCTGGGTCTTCATTAACCACGATCCAGGCGGCCTGGCTGAGCGGTTACTTTGCCGCGTTGAGCGGTGCGCAAGGCGTGGCTGCCGCGTTCGATACCGGCGCGCTTCAAACTCAGCCCGTGTCCGCGGCATCGACGCTGCCTCTGATGACCATTCTGTTCGGTTCCCAAACCGGAAACGGCGAAGGGCTCGCGAAGCAATTGCAGACACAGGCCGCTTCCAGAGGCTTCAACGCGCGCGTCCAGGATATGGCCGACTATAAGCCGGAGACTATCGCGAGCGAAAAATTACTGTTCGTGATCGTGAGCACCCACGGCGAAGGCGATCCCCCGGTCGCCGCGGAAGAAATGCATGCCTACCTCAAAAGCGGCGACGCACCGCGGCTCGAAAACCTGAAATACGCGGTCTTTGCACTCGGCGACACCAGCTATGAAAAATTCTGCCAGACCGGCAAGGACTTCGATGCGTTTTTGGAAAAACTCGGTGCACAGCGGCTGATGGACCGCATCGATTCGGACGTTGACTTTGAAGAACCCGGCGCGGAATGGACCACCAGGGTTCTCGAAAAATACCAATCGATCGCCGGAGAATCCACGGGCGAAGTAAAAACCAGCGCCCAAGTCCTCGAATTCCCGTCCAAAGAAAAATCCAAATACTCAAAAACCAATCCCTACCCCGCGGATGTTCTGGTCAGCATCAACCTCAGCGGCGAGGGCTCGGCAAAGCAAAATCAACATCTGGAAATCGATCTCGGTGATTCCGGACTGATCTACGAACCCGGCGATGCGCTCGGAGTTTATCCAAAAAACAATCCTGCCTATGTGGACGATTTGCTGACCGCGTTGAAATATGCGGGCTCCGAAAAGGTCACGCTGGGCAAGGAAACCGTGGAACTGCGCGAGGCCTTGATCAGCAAGCTCGATGCGACCGGCCTGAGCCGTGTACTCGTGGAAAAATATGCCGAACTCGTCAACAGCGACGACCTGAAAACGCTGCTCGACGACGCGCATACCGAAGACTTCAAGGAATATTGCTGGGGCCGGCAGATCATCGACCTGGTCGAGGATGCCCCGCCCGCCGGAATCGCCCCGCAGGACTTTGTGAACATACTGCGTAAAATGCCGGGGCGCCTGTATTCGATCGCCTCGAGTCTGAGCAAGCATAAAAACCAGGCCCACCTGCTGGTCGGTGCGGTCCGTTACCGTTCCCACGACAGGGACCGGGAAGGCGTCTGTTCCACCTTTCTCGCGGGACGCGTCGAGGACAACGAAAAACTCTTGGTCTATGTCCAACCCAACAAGGTTTTCCGTCTACCGGACGATCCGGATATTCCGGTGATCATGGTCGGTCCCGGTACCGGAGTTGCTCCCTTCAGGGCCTTCCTCCAGGAACGCGAAGCAACCGGCGCGCAGGGTAAAAACTGGTTGTTCTTCGGCGATCAGCACAAAGCAACCGACTATGTTTATGCGGACGAGTGGGAGGCCATGATGGAATCCGGCGTCTTGGCCCACATGCACGCGGCTTTCTCGAGGGACCAGGCGGAGAAAATTTATGTTCAGAACCTCATGACGGAAAATTCCAAGGAAATTTACGATTGGCTCGAGGAGGGTTCCCATTTCTATGTTTGCGGCGACGCGGCACGCATGGCCGGCGACGTCCACAAGGCCCTGATCAATATTGTCGCGACACAGGGCGGAAAAAGTCAGGAACGGGCGGAGGAATATATCAGGGCACTGGAAAAGGCAAAACGATATCAGCGAGACGTGTACTAAATAACGAAAACCTGGCGAGCTTCGAAATCCGGTGCCTTGATCACCCTGCGTGACTCGGGAGATTCTTTTCGACCAGTTTATTGATCAGTCCATCGATTCCGGTTTTCAGGACTTCGTTGCCGAAGCTGTTGCGGTAATTGGTGACCAGGCTGATTCCATCGACGGTGATGTCGTAGACCATCCAGCCTTCATCCCGAATGACCATGCGCAAATCCATTTTCACCGGCGGTCCGCCACCCGGCTGAGTGATCTCCATGCGGCAGAGCGCCTTGGATTCGTCGCTGCCCGGGCGGACGGGAAGGTATTTGACCGTTTCGTCCGTGAAATCCAGCATTGTCGTGGAATAGGTCCTGACCAGAAGCGTCTTGAATTCCTCGGTGAAGCGTTTCTTCTGCTCGTCGGTCGCGTGCCGCCAGTGCTTACCCAGAACCAGGCGGGACATCGCGCGAAAATCGAAATGCGGCACGACGATCTCGTTGACCAGGCGGTGGAGTTCGGTCTTGTCATTTTTTAACCGATCCTTGTTCGTCTTCAGGAGTTCGAGGACCTGGCTCGTGGTCGCTTCCACCATTGCCTGGGCCGCGGTGATGTCGGCTCCGAGTACCCGGTCCGGTGTCGCGCCAAGGACGACGAACAACGGAAACCCAATGGCGAACAATCGCCGAGTCGACTTGAATAGGTTGTTTCTCATTGATTCGTTCTTGCCAAAAGGCGTTGTTCGAAGCGCAGGACGGGCTGCCATCAAATCACAAGGGTTTCCCGGCTGTCAATGGATACCAACGCGGTGTGTTGCAGGGAAGGGATTCACTTCAGGCTTTCCTTTTCTACCCTAAGGATCCATGCACCACAACAACGAACTGTCTAAGCTGGATCGAAGGCCCCTGCCACGCTTTCCCGGATGGCGGGCGGCTCTGGGGCCCGGCATCGTCTGGATGGCCTTGGCGCAGGGCAGCGGAGAGCTGATCTGGTGGCCGTATCTGATCGCCAAGTACGGCCTTACCTTCCTGTGCCTGCTGATCCCGGCCTGCCTGCTCCAATACCCGCTCAATATCGAGATCGGCCGATATACTCTGTTGACCGGGGAAAGTATATTCCACGGTTTTATCCGACTCCACCGCGGCCTGGGCATTTTTCTGTGGCTATTGATGACCGTGTCGTTCTGCTGGTTCGGCGCATTCGCCGCGGCCGGCGGGACCTCGCTCGCGGCGTTGACCGGCTTGCCGAATGGCTGGCCGGTTGCCGATCAGACGCTGTTCTGGGGTTATGCCACGATCGCCCTGTTCCTGACGGCCATTTTGTTCAGCCGAGTGGTTTATGTACTGGTGGAGCGCTTCATGAAACTGGTCGCCGTTACCACGCTGATCGGTCTCTTCTGGGCCTGCGGCCAACCGGACGTGCTGCAGGCCGTGCCGGATTTTGTGCGCGGATTATCGGGTCCGACGACTCCCCTGCCGCGCCCCTGGGACCCCGGGGATGCGAGCAAGCTGCTCACGGCCATCGCGTTTGCCGGACTCGGAGGTTTCTGGATTCTGTTCTACTCCTACTGGCTGCGCGATAAGGGTGCGGGCATGGCAATCCACATGGGCCGGATCACCGGACCGATCGCGGGTAAACCCGAGGTGGTCAGCCGGGACGGATTTATGCCGGATGAACACACGGAAAACCGGGAACGCTGGCGGCAATGGGAAAGGTATCTGCGGACCGACGTGCTGGTGGGCATTCTCGGCAATCTGAGCACCACCCTGATGACCTGTCTGCTGGCCTATGCTCTCTTGTTTCCCGCGGGATTGCTGCCCGACGATTACGAACTGGCCGTGGTCCAGGCCCGATTTTTCGAGGTAGCCTGGGGCGAAGTCGGCAGGATTCTATTTTTGGTGATCGCCGCGGCTTTCTTGTCCGATACCTGGCTCGCGACCGCGGATGGCGTGAGCCGGATGCAGGCCGATATCGTTCAGGTACTGATTCCGAAAAGCCGGCGCTGGTCCCAGCGAGCCTGCTATTACTTTTCTCTGGCGTTGATGACTCTCGTTACTTGTCTGACCATGCCCCTCGACACTCCCGGCACTCTGATCCTGACCAGCGCCGTGATCGGCTTCGCGGGCACCGTGATCTTCCCCTTGGCCTTGTACTTCCTCAATTACCGGCTGTTGGCTCCGTCGCTCCCCGCCTGGGCCAGACCCGCAAGGCAGAGTGCCTGGTTATTGGCCCTGAGTTTTCTGGTTTATCTGGGACTTGCAGCGGCTTTTGGTTGGGGGAGTTGGATCGGCACAGGGTAACCTGTATAAGTTGTATTCATTCCGCCGCAAACAGCGTAGGTTATTTCCGTCGACAAGAAGAAGGACTGAGCATGAAAAAAATTGTATTGGGGATATTTTGCATCCTACTCGCTAGCGGCCCGGCCCTCGCGTTACGCTGCGGTAACAAGATTGTTGATGTCGGCGACCGTTTGCATAAGGTTCAACGGTTATGCGGTGATCCCGTCTTCGTCCACTCCTACGACCTGCCCATTTTGGTTTATGGTTATATCCAGGGCTACAATCACTTCGAAGTCTGGACCTACAACTTCGGCCGCAACCGATTCATGCAGGAACTGATATTTCAAAACGGCGTCCTGCGCTTCATCAACCAGTTGGACTACGGCTACTGAAAGGCGAGCCGCGAAGCCCTGCGCACCACTGCTTGGGGAAGCACCCGTCCCTGGGATGGTTCCCGGGTCGAAAACGGTAAACCGCGTCGTGTTATTCGACGGGTTCCGGGGCAGGAGTCGGCGCTGGCGTTGCCATGGGATCGACGTTCGCGTCACTCCCTTCGCTGGCATCCGTTCCGACCGGTTCGTCTGAATCCGTATCCTCCGGTACTCCGCCCTCAGGGTTGGGCACGGCTTCAAGGGTTCCGGTTGCGGGCTCGCTCACGGCTGCACCGGGCGCTTCAACCGGTGCCGGAGCCACTCCTTGTTCGGTTCCCGGTGCTTTTTCAACAGCGGCCGGACTTGCAGCCTTTTCACCGGTCTCGGTTTCGGGCTTTTCACCGCAACCGATCAACAAAAATACAGCGGCCGCAAAGCACATCGAAATGTAATTGGTCTTCATCTTGGTTCCTCCCTTTCGTTTCAGGTTATCAGCAAAAAATACACCCCTCAATCGGCGCATGACCATTCTACTCCAATCGGATTAAACTCCAAACAATAAAAGAAGATTCGAAAAATGTATAGCGTGATATTGCCGAAAGCTGGCGCGCTGATTTCCGGAAGTAGTCCGATTGGCCGTTTCTCGTCGCAGGAAAAGAAGGCTTCGATCAAGTGACACCGAGGCCCCGAATTTGGTACAGTTCGACCCGAATTGAATTGTTCACGATCCCCGGACCCTTGCTGAATTTGTTTGGTTAATCCATGACCACCGCCAAAACGATGCTG